>JBOGMA010000282.1:0-6686 GCA_050746465.1 Acidobacteriaceae bacterium | reverse complement strand
GGGGTTCGGTCTCCACGCTGCCCGCGTAGGGGTTCCGCGCCGAATTGTCAGGGTTCGACTGCGCCAGCACCGGCAGGCAGACAAGCAGCGCCGCGGCCAGCGCCATCCATTTCTGGGCGTAAGTCCTCATTGTTCTTTGTATTAGATTTTCACGGGACGCATCGGTTGCCAAACATTTTTGAATCCCGGGCCGGGCAAAAGGCAGCTTGCAGCCTGTTTTCCCCAAAACAACAAATTCCAGCGCGGAATATAGGACCAAGGCGTTATAGTGGCTCAGCGGTTTTTCCTCCCACCGCGGAGGGTTCCCACGATGTATCGCTTCTGCCTGCTGCTCCTGCTCATATCTGGACTGGTCCCGAGCGCTGCCGCCCAGGCTCAACCCGCCCCGGCGGCCTCCGTTACCCTGGGACACTCCATTGTGCCGCTCTACGGCCCGTGGAAATTCCACGTGGGTGACAATCCACAGTGGGCGACCCCCAACTTCGACGATTCGCAATGGGAGACGGTGGACCTCACGCCCAAGGCTGGTTCCTTCGATCCGAATGCCGGGCTTCAGGGTTTCGTCCCCGGATGGACCGCGAAGGGTCATGCGGGATATTCCGGCTACGCTTGGTATCGGCTGCGGGTGCGCATCACCGGCGCAGATGGCCCGCTGTCACTGCTGGCGCCCATGAACGTGGATGACAGCTATCAGCTCTTTGCCAATGGCAGGCTGATCGGATCTTTCGGCAATTTCAGCGGCTCCGTTCCCACCGTCTACAGCACACGCCCGCTCCGGTTCACGCTTCCCACGACCGTCGTTCAGAATGGCCGCGATGGCACTGTGGAACTGGCCTTCCGCTTCTACATGGCCCCGCGAACCCTGTTGCAGACCGACCCTGGAGGGATGCACGACGCACCATTCATCGGGCTCACGGATGCGGTGACCGCCGCCTACCATGTTTCCTGGGAAACTGTGTTTAAGAGCAGCTCTTCAGTTCTGGCGTCGGGACTCATTTATCTTCTGTTCACGTTATTCGTCTTCATGCTTTATGTCTTTGACCGGGCAGAGACGATCCTGCTGTGGCCCCTGGCGGCCGGTGCGGCGACCGCGCTTTTTCTATTTCTGGTTTTTTCCGAAAACACCTCCACGCTGGCTACCGGTCTTCAATACTCCATCGTGATTGATGTGCTGAACGCCCTTGCCGACGGCGTGTGGCTCATGGCCTGGCTGGCTTACTTTGGACAGCAGAACCGAAATTGGATTCGGAATGCCATCTTTGTGGTGGTCCTGTGGGGCGTTATCTCTAGCGTGCTGTTTGAAATTCTTACGATGGGCGGCCCAAGCGCTCCGCACGCCGTGTTTGCCACCTACGGGATCGGCCGCTTCGTGTCGAGCTGTGTATTGCTCGTTTTGATGTTCCTGATTGCGTATTTCGGGAGCCGAAAGTCGCAGCGGAAAGACTGGATGCTCCTTCTCGCGGTTTTCTTTTTTGCCATCCCCAGTCTGAATCCCGTGTTTCAGCTGCTTCACATACGCACAACATGGTTTCCGTTTGGCATCAACCTTCTACTTGCGCTTCCGGCCTCCATCGCGTCGCTCTTCTGCTTCTCCTTTGTGCTTGTCCGCCGCTTCCGCGCCTCGCAGCGGCGCCAGCAGGCCATGGTTCTTGACGTGAAGCAGGCGCAGGAGGTCCAGCAGGTCCTCATCCCTGAACAGCTTCCATACATTCCCGGCCTCTCGATTGAAAGTGAATATCGCCCCGCCCGCGAGGTTGGGGGCGACTTCTTCCAAATCATCCCCCACGCCACTGACGGCAGCGTTCTGATCGTGGCCGGAGACGTGACCGGCAAGGGCCTTCAGGCCGGAATGCTGGTCGCGCTGATCGTTGGCACGATTCGCACGGCGGCGGAAAAGAGCTTGGACCCTGCGGACCTGCTGCTGACCTTGAATCGAAGGCTATGCGGGCGCGGCAACGCGCATGCCACCTGTCTCGCGCTGCACATCGACGCCGACGGAGCCGTAACGCTGGCGAATGCCGGACACATGCCGCCCTATCTGAATGGCAAGGAGCTGCCCATGGAGGGCGCGGTGCCGCTGGGCATGACTTCAGCCGGGGAATTCGCGTCCATGAAGTTCCAACTCGCGCCTGATGACCGCCTCATGCTGCTTTCCGACGGGGTGGTCGAGGCACAGGACGAGCAGGGGAGACTCTTCGGATTTGATCGGGTTCAGCAGCTTTTAAGCAAACCGATCAGCGCTGCGGAGATCGCATCAGCAGCGCAGAAATTCGGACAGCACGACGATATTTGCGTGCTTTCGATTACCCGCGCTGCGGTGGCGGAAGAGGTTCCAGCATGAAAAAGGCACTTTTGCTTCTCCTTGTGACGATTGTTTCGGCGTGCGGCCTGCGCGCGCAGAACGCTGCGGCGGCTTCAGACACGACCCAGGTTACGGTTGGTCAGTCGGTAATCCCGCTCTTTGGCCCTTGGAAGTTCCACATCGGCGACAACCCGCAATGGGCCAATCCCAACTTCGACGACTCCTCCTGGGAGACGGTGAACCTCATCTCGAATTCCAGCACCTTTGACCCCATTACCGGCTGGCATGGCTACGTTCCGGGCTGGACGGCCAAGGGGCATCCCGGCTACTGGGGCTACGCATGGTATCGGATTCGCGTGAAGGTGGATTCCCGTCCGGGCGAACGCCTGGCGCTCGATTTTGCCGGAAATGTCGATGACGCATACCAGGCTTTCGCCAATGGAGTGCTGCTGGGGGGCTTCGGGAAGTTTCCGAACGGAACCGACCCGGTGACCTATTACAGCCAGCCCTCTATGTTCACGCTGCCGGAGACATCTGCGGCCGGGCAGCAAACGCTGGTGCTGGCCTTCCGCGTGTGGATGATGCCTACTGACCTGCAATCGGCGCCGGATGCCGGAGGCTTCCATAACGCTCCGCTGCTGGGACAGGCCGACGCCATCGCCGGGTCTTACGAGCTGTCAAAAGTGCGGTTGAATCGCGTTTATTTTTCCGGAGCGTTGGAAGCCGCGCTGTTTTTCCTGCTCGCGCTGATGGCCTGGACGCTGATTTTCTTCGACCGTTCCGACCCTGTTTACCGGTGGCTGGTGGCGGTCTTCCTGCTGACCGCGTTCTATTCCGTCTACACCTGCATCATCGCCTGGACGCAGACGCAGAGCATCACGATGGCATCCGTGATCACCGATGTATTTCTCACTCCACTCATTCTGGGCGGATGGGTGATGGTATGGTGGGCCTGGTTCCGGCTGCGCCGCCCGTCCCTGGTGCCGAAGCTCATTCTCGTGCTCACGGTGCTTTATATGGTGTGCGATGCGCTGGGCGAGAACCTGTTCTTCAACGCGATTCCGGCGCATGTAAGCACGGGCTTTCATCTGGCCTCCCTTGGCATCCGTATCCTCTTCGTGCCTCTTCTGGTGATGATCGTGGTCTGGGGGGTTCGCGAACAGGGACGCGAAGGCTGGCTGGCGCTGCCCGCCGTGGTGCTGGTGGCCATCGCACAATTCCAAACAGAGTTATCTGTTCTGCATTTTCGGGTCATGTGGTTCCCGTTCGGCGGACGCATTTCCCTGGCCCAGATCGCCGCCGCCGCGCTGGTGGCCGTGCTCATGATTCTCCTTGTGCGTCGGTTGATGCTGTCGCTGCGGCGTCAGCGTCAAATGGCTCTGGACGTGAAGCAGGCGCAGGAAGTGCAGCAGGTTATCCTGCCCGGGGCCGTCACCTGGGTTCCCGGCTTTGCGATTGAAAGCGAGTATCGCCCGGCGCGCGAGGTTGGCGGAGACTTCTTCCAGATTCTGCCTCGCTCCACAGACGGCAGCATGCTGATCGTCGCCGGGGATGTGACGGGAAAGGGACTCCAGGCGGGCATGACCGTTGCCATGCTGGTTGGAGCCATTCAAGCCACCGCCGAGCTGAACGCCGATCCGAAATTTATTCTCCACGCGCTCAACCGCCAGCTCCTTGGCCGCGGAGATGTCCACGCCACCTGTCTCGCCATGCGCATCACCGCCGACGGCAACGTAACACTGGCGAACGCCGGGCATCTGCCGCCTTATGTCAACGGGAAACCGGTGGCAATGGAAGGAGCGGTGCCGCTGGGACTGGCCGCCGACGCCGAGTTTACGGTCATGCAATTTACGCTGCATGAAGGCGACCGCATGGTGCTGGTCTCCGACGGAATCGCCGAAGCCATGGACTCGGAAGGCCGTCTCTTCGGCTTTGAACGCCTGGAAGCGATGCTGGCCGCCAGGGATTCCGCCCTGCTCTCCGCCTCCGCTCTGGCCGACGCCGCCCAGAAGTTCGGCCAGGAGGACGACATCAGCGTCATCGCCGTTTCCCGCGCCGAAGCCTTGAAACCGGTGCTCGTGTAAGCTCAGCGAATCAGCCGGTGTGGGTGCCCCCTGTCTCGCAGAGACAGGGGATGTCCAGATCACCCAAAGATTCCAGCCACAACACCTGATGCCCGAACACCCGCCCGAAATGCCGCGCGACCGCATGAGTGGCGTTCTCCATCGTCGCCGCCGGATGAACGCCGCCGCCACCAGCATCCGCCTCCAGCTCAAGACTCGTCACAGCCCGGTCGCTGATTCCGCAGGGGACAATGAGGTCGAAGTCACGGAGGTCGGTCGTCACGTTCAGAGCGAATCCATGCGACGTTATGCCGCGCGCGATATGCACCCCGATGGCCGCAATCTTCTTCTCTGCGACTGAGCCCCCCGGCAGCGTCCAAACCCCGGTGCGGCCCGCCACACGCTGCGCCGGAATCCCAAAGTCGCCGCACGCCCGAATCAGCGCCTCTTCCATCAGCCGGACATACTCCACGGCTCCCAGCCGCGGAGTGAAGCTGCGCAAGTCGACAATGGGATAGCCGACAAGCTGGCCCGGGCCGTGGTACGTCACATCGCCGCCGCGGTTGATCTCATGCACCTCAACGCCGCGATAGGCCAGGAACTCGTCGGACGCGACGATATTGCTGCGGCTGGCGTTCCGCCCCAGCGTAAGCACCGGCGGATGCTCCAGCAGCAGCAGCGTATTGCCGATGCGGCCTTCGTGCCGCGCCTCGACAAGCTGCTTTTGCAGGCCAAGACCCGCGTTGTAATCGACGCGGCCGAGATGGATGAGGTTGAGAATCATCGGCATGGCGGAGGCCGGAAAATATCTTGCGCCCTTTGAGCGCCCTTTAAGCATCATAGACTTCGGCGCTGCCGGGCCTTTTGCTTTTACCCGGCACATGAGTTGCAGCTGCGCCTTGTGAAAAGCGGTTCAGGAGAACGACATGAAAAAGTGGTCTCATCGCATCACCCTGGGCATTCTGAGTTGCTGTCTCGCGGTCGTGCTGCCGGCGCTCGCCCAGGACAATCACCCGCAAACGGACGAACATTCCGACCACCACAGCCAGACCAATGCGCCCGAGCACAGAACTCAACGCCCCGAGGAGACCCAGCATCGAGGCGCGACCCCGGCTCAACACAATACGGCCCATCCGGAACAGAACCGCACCGCCTATCCGCAGCAGAATCGCACCGTTCATCCAGAGCAGAACCGCGGCGCTCGACCGGAGCAGAACCGCACGGCTTATCAGTCTCATAACCGTGGTTCGCAGCACCGTGCCGGCCACGGCCAACGCCCCGCGCAATGGGGAAGACCGCCGGCCCGTCGCGGCTCCTACAGCTTCCGCTCAAACGACCGCGCCCGCCTGCACAGCTATTACATGAGCCGGATGCGCGCGATCAACCGCGCCAATCGGCCTGTGTTCCGCGTAGGAGGCTACTTCCCCTACGTGGACATCGAGTATCTCTCGCCGCTGCCGCCGGACCTCTATGGAACGCTGCCGCCGCCGCCGCCCGGCTACCAGATGGGCTACTACGACGGTTACGTGATTGTTTTTGACCCGGTGACCGGCTACATCGTAAGCGTCATCGATCTGCTGCAGTGACGTATTCAGTCCACTCGCACAACGAGGGCCTTGCTTGAGCGAGGCCCTCTTTTTCTTACGGACCCAAAACAGCCGCGGCCCGGTTATCCTTGACTCATCTCTTGCCGTACAGCTATGCTATACAGCATGGGAGCAAATATGCCGCAGGGCGCCAAAGCCCGCGTATTTATGAGTGGCCGAAGCCAGCACGTCACCATTCCAGCAGAGTTCCGATTCAATACCGATGAGGTATTGGTCCGGCGCGATCCGGAAAATGGCGACCTGATCCTCTCCCCTGCGCCCAAAAACTGGCAGGATATCTTTGCCGCGGTCGACGAGGCCGGATTCGAGGACTTCCTTCAAGATCGCGACCAGGGAGAGTACGAAAACAGGAAGCACCTGTGAGTCTCTATCTGCTCGATACCAACATGGTCAGCTTCACGCTCTGGGGAGTCTCTCCCGCCGCGCGCGCACGGCTCGCAAAACTATCGCCATATGACGTCGTAAGCATTTCCGCTGTTACCGAAGGCGAGCTGCTTTTTGGACTCGCCAAGTCCCCCAACGAGCGGCGGCAGCGGGCTCTGCAACAGTACCTCAGCCCATTCGTTATCTATCCATGGGGGAGGGAAGCGGCGGCGGCCTACGGAGACCTGCGCGCCCGGCAAGAGCGGCTAGGAAAGAAACTTGGCCCCTATGACATGCAGATCGCCGCTCACGCGCTCGCACTGAAGGCGACTCTGGTCAGCCACGATAAGG
>JBOGMA010000281.1:0-1731 GCA_050746465.1 Acidobacteriaceae bacterium | reverse complement strand
CGATTCGCGTGGGCGCGGGCGGAATTATGCTGGCGAACCATGCTCCGCTGGTGATTGCGGAACAGTTTGGGACGCTGGAGGCGCTTTATCCGGGACGCATTGACCTGGGGCTGGGGCGCGCTCCGGGTGGTGACCAGGCGGCGGCGCGGGCGCTGCGGCGAGATTTGGCGCGGCAGGGCGAGGATTTTCCGGCGCTGGTGGAGGAATTGCGCGGATTTCTAGGGCCGAAGCGCGAGGGTGCGCCGGTGACGGCGTATCCAGGCGTGGGGTCGAATGTGCCAGTGTGGCTGCTGGGGTCGAGTTTGTTCAGCGCGGCGCTGGCGGCGGAGTTGGGACTTCCCTTCGCGTTTGCCGCGCACTTTCAGCCGGACTACCTGATGCCCGCGCTCGATGTATATCGGCGGAGTTTTCAGCCGTCGGAGGTTCTGGAGCAGCCTTATGTAATGGTGGGGCTTCCGGTGATTGCCGCGGAGACGGACGAGGAAGCGCGCTGGCTGGCGACTTCGACGCAGCAGCTTTTTCTGAATCTGGTGCGGAACAGGCCGGGGCCGGTGGCTCCTCCGACGGATGAGGATGCGCTGGACTGGAATGCGCTGGAGCGGGCGGCGGTTGACGCGAAGATGCGCGCGGCGGTGATCGGCAGCAAAGAGCGCGTGCGGCAAGGGCTGGAGTTGTTTCTGTCGCAGACGCAGGCGGATGAGTTGATGATTGTGACGACCACCTACGATCATGCGGCTCGAATGCGGTCGTATGAGCTGGTGGCAGAGTTGGCTGGCCTAGAAAAAGAGGTCGGGCGAGAGGTGGAAGCGCGCGCTTAGGCGACGAATATGTTCCTTGCTGAGTTCGCGCTTCCCGCTCAGGACCTCTGAGATGACGCTGGGGGGCCGAAGACGGCGAGCAGGTCTTTCTGCTTCAGGCCGTGCTCTTCCACAAGTTTTCCAGAAGCTTTTCAACCTACCTTGCGTAGGTATATGGTAATGAGTCGCCGCGCGGGCAGGTGGGTGTGAACGTGGCGCGGCTGGCGAGCGTCCAACTGTATGGAGTGTCGATTTATGGCTACGCTGCTGCATCCGGATGTTGCTACAGAAAAAGATTTTCTGCCGCTGAACGGAACCGACTACGTTGAGTTCTATGTGGGCAATGCGCGACAGGCTGCCTACTTCTATCGCCTGGCATTTGGAATGGCGCTGGTGGCGTATGCGGGGCCGGAGACGGGGGTGCGCGATCGGGCTTCCTATGTGCTGCAGCAGGGAAAGATTCGGCTGGTGCTGACGACTCCGCTGCGTCCGGATGGAGAGATTGCGCAGCACGTGCATCGGCATGGGGACGGCGTTCATGATGTTGCTCTTTGGGTGGATGATGCGGCGCGCTCGTGGAAGGAGACGACCAAGCGCGGGGCTCGGAGCGTTGCTGAGCCGCAAGAGTTGAAAGATGAGCGCGGGACCGTGAAGGTGGCGTCGATTGCGACGTATGGAGACACGATTCACACGTTTGTGGAACGGACGAATTATGACGGCGTGTTTCTGCCGGGGTTCCGCGCGGAGCCTGAAGACAAGCTGGCGCGGCCGACGGGGCTGCTGTACATCGACCACATGGTGGGCAATGTGGGTTGGAACGAGATGAACCGCTGGGTGGAGTTCTACGCGAAGGTGATGGGCTTCTCGCTCTACCAGCACTTTGACGATACGGATATTTCGACGGAATATTCGGCGCTGATGTCGAAGGTGATGG
>JBOGMA010000280.1:0-3223 GCA_050746465.1 Acidobacteriaceae bacterium | reverse complement strand
ACGAATCCCGGTCCAGTACGCCAAGCGAATAGTTGGGCGAAGGCTGATGGGCGGGCAATCGACGCACCTGCCTCTGAAGGTGAACTCGGGCGGCGTGATGCCGATTATCTTTGCCGCGTCGGTACTTTCGGCTCCGCTGCTGTTTGCGCAGAGCGCGTGGGTGAGGAACAGCGGGCCGCTGTCGCGGGTGTTCAACGCACTGGCTCCGGGCGAGCCGTGGTACGAGTTCCTGTACATCGTCTCGATCATCTTCTTTGCGTACTTCTATATTTCGATTGTGTTCCGTCCGGATGACATTGCGGACAACATGCGCAAGTATGGCGGGTTTATTCCCGGCATTCGGCCAGGCAAGCGGACTTCGGATTACGTGAACGACATTCTGACGCGCATTACGCTGGTGGGCGCGATTTACCTGGTGGTGGTGGCGCTGATTCCGCAATTGCTGATCAGCGGTATTCACCTGAACCACTTGCCGTTTGTAGGAGGCTTCTTTGAGCATTTGCCGCTCTGGGTCACGAACGGCATGGGCTTCAACTTCTACTTTGGCGGCACTTCGCTGCTGATTGTGGTTGGCGTGGCGATGGATACGGTCAATCAGGTGGAAGCGCAGCTGATTATGCGCCATTACGAAGGCTTCTCGGCGCGCAGCGGGCGTACCCGTGGAAGGCGGGCCTGGTAAGTTGGCCTTGTCTGCGACAGACGTAAAGACCGGGAGCCGGGAGGGGATGAAGACCTCTCCCGGCCCTATTCTTTTGCTGGGCGCTCCGGGTGTGGGCAAAGGAACGCAGGCCAAGGCTCTGATGGCGGCGTGGGGGATTCCGCAGATTTCGACGGGAGACCTGCTGCGGGCCAATGTGAGCCAGGGCACGGCGCTGGGGAAGCTGGCGAAGGCGGTTCTGGATCGGGGAGAACTGGTTTCCGATGAGCTGGTGAACGAGATGGTGGCCGCGCGGCTGACGCATCCGGACACGAGCGCGGGGTACATTCTGGACGGCTATCCGCGGACGCTGGGACAGGCGGCGTGGGTGGACGGACACCTGAATGGGAAAGGCCCAGAGGCGCTGCCGGTCATTGCTGTGAGCATCGAGGTCGGATATAATCAATTATTGCGCCGGATTACGGGTCGGCGCACATGCCCTGTCTGCAAGAGCATTTACAACATCTATTTGCAGCCGCCCAAAGTGGATGAAGTTTGCGATTTGGACGGCACTCCTCTGACACGGCGCTCGGACGACACGGAAGAAGTTTTTGGCGAGCGAATGCGGGCGTATGAAGCTCTTACGGCTCCGGTGGTGGAGCACTATCGCGCGCGTGGCCGGTTTGAGCGAGTGGATGGGGAGCAGCCGGTAGAGGCCGTGACGGCCGCGGTAATGGATGCGGTGCGGCGGCTGAGGAGCTAGCGAGCGCGATGGCGATCATGATTAAGACGCCGCAGGAAATTGAGAAGATGCGGCGCAGCGGGCAAGTGGTTCGCGAGGTGCTGGAGCATGTCCGGAAGTTTGTGAAGCCGGGAGCTTCGACGCAGGACCTGGAGAACGCGGCCGCAGCGAAGATGGAAGAGTTGGGCGCGAAACCGGCGTTCAAGGGGTATCGCGGATACCCTTGCGTGCTGTGCACCTCAGTGAATGAGGAAGTGGTGCACGGGATTCCTTCGGCGAAGCGGGTGCTGAAGGATGGCGACATTGTTTCGATTGACACGGGCGTGATTATCGACGGGTTCTATGGCGATTCGGCGACCACGGTGGCGGTGGGGGGCAAGGTTCCGGCGCGGACCCAGAAGCTGCTGGAGGTAACGGAAGCTTCGCTGCAGCGCGGGATTGAAGCGGTGAAGCCGGGAGCGACGCTGGGCGATGTGGGCGCGGCGGTTCAGGAAGTGGTGGAAGCGGAAGGCTTCAGCGTAGTCAGGGATTTTGTAGGGCACGGGATTGGAACGAAGCTGCATGAGGATCCGCAGGTTCCGAACTTTGGGCGGCGCGGACAGGGCCAGAAGCTACGCGAGGGCATGGTGATCGCGATTGAGCCGATGGTGAACGCGGGCGGGCCGGACGTGCAGGTGTTGAAGGACGGGTGGACCGCGGTAACGCAGGACGGAAGTTTGAGCGCGCACTTTGAGCATACGGTGGCGATAACGGCCAGGGGCGCGGAGATTTTGACGTAGAGTGAAGCATTTCTCCGGATGGGAGAATGCGTTGCCGGCCGGAAAGGCTGGCGGAACGGATAATGATTGTCGAAGGAAGACGCGATTGAGGTAATGGCAACGGTGCTGGAAACGCTGCCGAATGCCATGTTCAAAGTGGAGCTTGAGAACAAGCACCAGGTTCTGGCGCATGTTTCGGGCCGGATGAGGAAGAACTTCATTCGTATTCTTCCCGGCGACCGCGTGGCGATTGAGTTAAGTCCGTATGATCTTTCGCGCGGGCGGATTGTGTACCGGTATAAATAGCGCTCAGGGCAGAGGGCTCAGGGCTTAGGAAAAAGAAGCAGGAGTTTGAGATGAAGGTTCGTGCATCGGTAAAGAAGATTTGTGACAAGTGCAAGGTCATTCACCGCCGTGGGGTGGTTCGGGTGATTTGCGAGAACTCGAAGCATAAGCAGAGACAGGGCTGAAGCGGATTCGGAATTGAGGTAAGGGTGAGAAGTGCAAGTCCCTCCGCTTCGTCATTGCGTCGCAATGAGTCCGGTCGGGATGACAATTCAATCCTTATATCAATCTGAAACTGTTCTTGTTCTGCTGTAAATTTTGAGTTGGGGAAACCACGCCTTGGGTGGCGAGGGGCTAGTTAGCCGTAGAAAGGCTTGCGATGAACCCCGGTTCTGAAAACAACGCCGGTGATGGACCGGCATAACAGCTTGCGGCGGTGAAGCTGCCGCGGGCACTAAGGAAACGAGCATGGCACGTATAGCCGGCGTCGATTTGCCCCGCAACAAGCAGGCGCGGATCGGGCTAACTTACATCTACGGGATCGGAAACCCGCGCGCGCTTCGGATTCTGGCTTCTGCGAACGTTGATCCGTTCAAGAAGGTCCAGGACCTGGGCGAGGACGAGGTGAACCGCATCCGCCAGATCATCGAAAACGAGGGAGACGTGGAAGGCGACCTTCGCAAAGATACTGGCATGAACATCAAGCGACTGATCGATATCCAGTCTTATCGTGGTTTGCGGCACCGCCGCAGCCTTCCGACGCGCGGCCAGCGTACGCACACGAATGCGCGCACGCGGAAG
>JBOGMA010000279.1:0-5064 GCA_050746465.1 Acidobacteriaceae bacterium | reverse complement strand
ACGGAGACCAGCGCGGAGGCGACATCATTTTTATTCGCCAGATAGACGCCTACGAACTGCTTCAGCGCGGGCTTGAAGGTGATGCCGAACTTGTCGTTGGACTTTTTCCGGAGCGACGCGTAGGTGTCCTGTGCCTGATCCAGATAGCCGGTCACAAGGCCCATGTTGGACCGCGCCATGTTATTAAACAGACCTTTAATGCCATCCTGCCAGGCTTCTTCGTAGTATTCAGCCAGCGCTTTTCCGAGCGCGTCCACTTCGGGTTTTGAGATCTGATAAGGCATGGGTTCCTTCTTGCGCTTTGCGGGGGGGGTGAAGCGGAGTAGTTTGGAGAGCGAACCAATTCTACACTTGGGAACTTGCTTCGCGACGAAATTCTGAAAACACCTTCAGCTTTGTTGATCTCTCAGGACAGGTTTTCCTTTGTCGCTCCACTCGATGTGAGCCATGGGGGTGTGGTGGTCGTGGGTGAAGAGGATGAGCCACTGTTCGGGGATGGCTCGGGAGTAGAAGCGCTTGCGCTGCTCGATGCAGGTGAGGGGATCGAGGTCGTAGCCCATCACCCAGGTGATGTCGAGGTGGGCGCTTGTCGGGATGAGGTCGGAGATGTAGCAGGCGCGCTTGCCGGCTGAGTCGATGTTGACGGCGAGCAGTTGCGCGGTGTGGCCGGGGTAGCACTCGACAGAGATGCCGGGGACGATTTCCGTAACTTCGCCGGCGCGCGTGTCGAGCAGGGTCATCTGGCCGTTTTCAATGAGGGGGTCGTAGTTGGCGCTGATATAGCTGACGGCGTCGCGTTCGAGTTGGAGGTGCCCGTGCGCGACTTCGCCGCGATGCGCGAAGTGGCGAGCATTGGGGAAAGTGGGAACGATGCGGCCGTCGGCTGTGCGGGTGGTGTTCCATCCGCAATGGTCGAAGTGCAGATGGGAGTTGATGACAATATCGACTTCTTCAGGGCGAATGCCGGTGGCCTGGAATGCGTTGGGGAGTTGCTGCTTCGCGGCGAAGATGGCCCGGAGCTTTTCGGGCAGCTTGTTGCCGATGCCGGTTTCGATGGCGATGGTGTGCTTTCCGGTGCGGACGATGACGGTATTGAGGCCGAGGAGGATGCGGTTCTGGTCGTCGGCTGGAGCGCGTTTTTCCCAGAGTGTTTTGGGGACGACGCCGAACATGGCTCCGCCGTCGAGCAGATAGTAGCCGTCGCTGAGCACGGTCAACTCAAAGTCGCCGAGTGTGGCGCGGGCCCTGACGAGATTGGCGGTGTCGGGGCGCTCAGCGCGATGCATTATTGCGCCTCCGCTGGCGCGGGCTGCGGGTTCTTCAGGTAGGTTTCGAATTCAGAGAGCAGGCGGCTGAACAGCTCGGTGCGGGCTTCGGATCCGGCGATGGAGTGGGTCTTGCGCGGGAAAACGTTGTAGTCGTAGGGAATGTTGGCGTCGATGAGCTTCTGAATGTACTGGATGGTGTTGGCGAAGTGGACGTTGTCGTCGCCGGTTCCGTGGAAGATGGCGATGTGGCCGTGGAGGTTTTGTGCGCTGTTGGAAACGGCGGAGTCGCGATAGACGTCAGGATTCTCAGCGGGCAATCCGAGATAGCGCTCGGTGTAGATCGAGTCGTAATTGCGGAAATCCGTGACAGGGGCGACGGAGCAGCCAAGGAGGAAGCGGTCAGAGTGACTGAGCGCATTGAGGGTGAAGGTTCCGCCCCAGCTCCAGCCCCACCAGCCGAGGCGATGCGGGTCGAGCTGCGGATATTTCGCCAGCACCTGATCAACGGAAGCGAGCTGATCGGCCAATTGCGGCGGCCCGAAGTCGTGATAGGCGACCTGCTCGAATGCGCGTCCGCGTCCGGCCATGCCGCGATTGTCAACGTGCAAGACGGCGAAGCCGTGTTCGGCCAGTAGCTGATCGAAGAAGAAGGTTTTGCCGCCCCATGAGTCTTTGGTTGTGCCGACGGCGGGGCCCCCGTAGGGGTTGACGATGAGCGGAACGCTGGCGGGCGAGGTCATGTTGGGCGGCAACAGAAGCGAGCCGTACAGCGTGGTCTTGCCGTCTGCCGCTTTGAGCGTGAGAAGTTCCGGGGCGATGAGGGTGTGATCTTTGACGGGATGGGATTTCCAGAAAGGCGCGCAGGCGCCGCTGGAAGTGCAATAGCTGACTACGGGCGGACTCATTAGCGCCGAGGAAGTATCAATAAACGACGCGCCTTTTTCCGGGAAGTCGGCTTCGTGGACGCCTGAGGTTTTGGTGACGATGTGCTTGCCGCTGCCGTCGAGTTTGACGGCCCAGACCTGCTCGTCGCGGGGATTGCTCTCATTGGAAATGTAGTAGACGGTTCCGGTAGCCTGATCGACCGTGCCGATCTTAATGACTTCGTAGGAGCCATGTTCGAGTTCGTTGGCGAGGCGGGCCGGTGTGGCGAACGGGTTGGCGGCGTCGAAGGTGTAGCGATAAATGTGGGTGTAGCCGTCACGCCAACTGCGGATGAGGAACTGATGGTCGCCGATGAATTTTACGCCGTAGGTGAGAGTGAAGTATTTGGGTTCGGTTTGCGCGAGGGCGAGCTTGACCCTGCCTGTGCGCGTATCGGCGAAATAGATGTTGAGGTGCTTCTGGTCGCGGGTGAGGGTTTCTACCCACATGACATTCGGGTTGATCCAGCCGAAGCGCGGGATGTAGTCATTGCCGGCGCTGAGCGGAATTTTGAGCCAGCGCGTGGGGCCACCGTTGGCGTTGACGACGCCGACGCGAACGGCGGGATTGGGATCGCCAGGCTGCGGATAGCGTTGCTCTTCGACGGTAGGGTGAACCGGAAGCCAGTCGGTGATGGGATACAGTGGGACGCTGGATTCGTCCATTTGCAGGTAGGCGATCTGTTTTGAGTCCGGCGACCAGAAGTAGTTGCTGCGGACGTTCAGCTCTTCGAGGTACACCCAGTCGATTTCGCCGTTCAGGAGTGCTGGATTCTGCGTAAAGGTGAGGGCGATGGGCGTGTGGTCTCCGCGGACATTCTGCACAAAGAGATTGTGGTTGCGGACGTAGGAGAGGTGAATGCCGTCGGGCGAGAACTTGGGATCGTCGCCGCTCTGCATTTGGGAGTTGCCGACGTCAGCGCCCTTGCCGGTGCTGAGATTGTAAAGCCAGAGTTCTCCGTTGGTATCAAAGAGAAGGTGCTGCGAATCGGGCGACCATATATAGTCGGGTTCGCCGTAGCGGCCTCGGTGGTCGCGGTCCTGTTCGCTGATTTTGGCGTTGAGGAGGGAAGCGATTTTGGATTTATCGACGAGGGTTGAAAGCTTGCCGTTGGAGGCCTGAATCTGCATGACGGCGCCGTGGGAAAGATAGGTGGCGCGCTGTCCGTCGGGTGACCAGCTTATTCCGCCGGGAGGGTAGCCGGTGGGGTCGCCGTTGCTCCAGATTTCTTTGACCGTCCAGGGGTGTGTGGGGTTTTGGGCGTGGGCGGCGGGGAAGGCGACGAATACAGCGAGGCAGGCGAGCGAGGCGAGAAGTGAACGCAAGAGCGGCTCCCAGAGGCTGGTGGAGTATTCGCCGGAGGCCGCATGGGCGGTTTTGAGCGAAATAGCATTTTACAGCTATGGGAGTATGCGGCGTGCTAGCGGCGGATGAACCACATGATCCATGCGGCGGCAATCACCACGCCGATGAACGAGACCCAGCAGTAAGCTCCATAGCGGAACATGGCCCTGGGCGCGGAGCGCTGCGTGATTCCGAAGACGACGGAGGCCAGGGTGGCAAAGATCAGCACCGCGACGAAATGGGAGGGAGCGAACATCAGGCCTTCCTGCCTATGCGGAGATTGTGGGCGTCGACGGCGGAGATAAAGTTGAGCAGGCCGGCTACGACGATGAATTTAGTTCCGTAGTCGGCTGTGGCAAGCTGGATGGGCGTGCTTCCGAGATCGAGGATGCGTCCGATGGCGTAGAAAAGGCCATTGCCGAGGTCGCCGATGAAACCGAGCATGTCGAGAATGTCGCCGGTATTCGGAGCATAGAGCTGGCCTTGCATGGCAATGCCCAGCCAATACATGGCAGCGATGGAAATGAAGAGCAACAGCGCCCGAATCCAGCGCCCGGTGAGCAAATGACCCGCGCCCGGCACCAGCCAGCCAACAACAAGGGCGAGATAGGAGAATCCGTTAGACGAGGTCTGCGTCTTGGCGGGCACTTGAACCTTCGAGGCCATCTCTATCGACTATAACAGTGCTGGCCGCACGGGCATACTGCTTCCCACCCCAGCGCGCAAAGACGGCGCGTTGGGGGCCCGGTTCGCTTGGCCCTCCCGTTGGTCGGGAAACGGCTTCTGGTGGATAACCACTCCTAAATCCGCACCAGCTCCTGCTGGATACGTCCCGTCACCACAGCTTTGCCGGGGGTCGCGATCATATTGACTTCACTGCGAATTCCGAATTTGTCGAGGTAGATGCCGGGCTCCACGGAGAAGCAGGTGTTGGGCAGGATCAGGCGCTCGTCGTGGGTTTCCAGGTTGTCGAGGTGGGCTCCGTTGCCGTGCAGGATGTTGCCGATGTTGTGCCCGGTGCGGTGCGTGAAGTATTCGCCGTAATCGGCATTGCGGATCACGGCGCGCGCCGCGTCGTCGGCCTGCCATCCGGCGATGGGCTGGTTGTTGGCGAAGGCTTCCTTTACCGTTTTGATGGTGGCGTCGCGGGCAGCTTTCACGGTGGAAAACACGTGTTGCTCGTGTTCGGAAGGTTCGCGCCCGACGACGCCTGTCCAGGTGATGTCGTAGTAGCAGGTTCCGGGGCGGTTTTTGCGCGCCCATATATCAATGAGGACGAAGTCGCCGACGCGGATTTCCTTAGCATTCTTGAATGCCGGTTCGTAATGAGAGTCGGCGCTGTTCTCGTTGACCGATACATTGGTGCCGTGCTCCCAGGCAAGGTCGGCGCGGCGCATCGCTTCCTGGAGCCACTGCACCATATCGTATTCGGTGACGCGACCGGAGCGGACGCGGCTGCCCATTTCGCGGAATCCTTCGGCAAGAATCTCGTCGAGCGCCTGCTGGGCTTCGTAATGGCTGGCAATCT
>JBOGMA010000278.1:0-2841 GCA_050746465.1 Acidobacteriaceae bacterium | reverse complement strand
GCGCTTCATCCTTCGCACGCGGCGCTGAATCTGGATGTGATTTTTCCGGTGCTGCACGGGACCTTTGGCGAGGATGGGACGATTCAGGGGCTGTTTGAGCTGGCGGGGATCGCTTATGTCGGCTCGGGCGTGCTGGGGTCGGCGACCGGGATGGACAAGGACGTGATGAAGCGGCTTTTCGTTGCGGCGAAGCTGCCTATTCCGAAGCATGTGAGTTTTTTGAGAGTGGAGTGGGAAAACAGCCCGAGGAAAATTGTTGCGAAGATCGAGGGTGTACTTAAGTATCCGCTGTTTGTGAAGCCGGCGAATCTTGGGTCTTCGGTGGGGATCAGCAAGGTCCATCACCGGAAGGAGCTTGGCCCCGCACTGGGCCTGGCGGCGAGCTTTGACCGCAAGATTGTGGTGGAGCAGGGAGTGGGTGGGAAGCGCGAAAAGGCCCGCGAACTGGAGGTTGCGATCCTGGGCAATGATGAGCCGGCGGCTTCGGTGGTGGGGGAAGTTATCCCGGTGAAGGAGTTTTACGACTACGAGGCGAAGTACCTGACGGAAGGCTCGAATTTGATTTTGCCGGCGAAGATTACGAAGGCCCAGAGCCGGCAGATTCAGCAGATGGCGATTGCGGCGTTTCGGGCGTGCGACTGCTCGGGGCTGGCGCGGGTGGATTTCCTGATGGAACCGGGCAAGTCGCAGCGTATTTACCTGAATGAGATCAATACGCTGCCGGGGTTTACGTCGATCAGCATGTATCCGAAATTGTGGGCGGCCTCGGGGATTCCTTATTCCGAGCTGATTGACCGGCTGATTGGCCTGGCGGTGGAGCGGCGCGGGGAAAAGGACCGGACGAATTACAGCCGCTGATGAGCAGCGGGAACACGAAAAGTCCCGGTGGTGTCAAAATGGAGAAGGACGCTTCTTAGCAAGGAAAGGACTTCGCCGCCGATGACCCTGTTGGATGCCCCTCAGTACAACGTGCGCCGCGAGCATCGCAATCGCAATCTGGGCATTGCCGCCATCGTTGTTCTCATCATCGCCTTTTTGGCCTGCATTTCTTTTTACATCGACACTCCCTGGCAGCTTTGGCACTGGCCCTCGGACCACAAGGTGAACCAATTCTTCTCCGCAGTGGAGGCTGGGAACTTCAACAATGCCTATGGGATCTGGAACAACGATCCGAACTGGCAGAAGCATCCGCAGCAGTATTCGAGCTACGACTTCGCTCAGTTCCAGAAAGACTGGGGTCCGGCGAGCGACTACGGCGTGATCAAGTCGCACAAGATTATTGTGGCTAAGTCGGTGGGCAACGGAGTGGTGCTGGGCGTGGACATTAACGGCGGGAAGACGCCGCTGTTTTTGCGCGTGGATAACGCTTCGGGGACGATTGGGTTTTCGCCGGTCGAGCTGTATACCGGGCCTTGAAGGCGGAATTGAGCATCGCACAAAGGCTAAAGCCCTCATTCGATTTTGAAGCCTTTGCGGTGCTACTAAAGTCGTGCCCTGATACGAAACTCGAGTCTTTCAACAAGCCTCGATTCTGAATCTCACGTCGTAAGGAGATTTCACCAATGAAAAAGCGCGTGTTAGGTTCGCAGGGATTGAAAGTCTCCGCCATGGGGCTCGGCTGCATGGGGATGTCGGAGTTCTATGGGCCCCGCGATGAGGATGAGTCGATTGCGACGATTCACCGGGCGATTGAGCTGGGCATCAACTTTTTCGATACATCCGACATTTACGGACCCTTGACGAACGAAGTATTGGTGGGTAAGGCGCTCCGTCCGCATCGGGACAAGGTGGTCATTGCGACCAAGTTTGGGATTGTGCGGCAACCAGACGGGACGAACATGGGGATTAACGGACGCCCCGAATATGTGCGGCAGGCGTGCGACGCCAGCCTAAAGCGGCTGGGCATTGAGACGATTGACCTTTATTACCAGCATCGGATTGATCCCAATACGCCGATTGAGGAGACTGTAGGGACGATGGCGGAGTTGGTGAGAGCGGGGAAGGTTCGCTACCTGGGGCTTTCGGAGGCCGCGCCGGAGACGATACGGAAGGCCCATGCCGTTCACCCGATCAGCGCGCTGCAGACGGAATATTCGCTGTGGAGCCGCGATCCTGAGCAGGAGATTTTGTCGACGCTGCGCAGCTTGGGCATCGGGTTTGTGCCGTATTCGCCGCTGGGGCGGGGATTCCTGACGGGGCAGATCAAGTCGCCCTCTGATCTGGCTCCGGATGATTGGCGGGCGAGATCTCCGCGATTTCAGGGAGAGAACTTTGAGCGAAATCTGGACCTGGTGAAGAAGATTGAGCAGATCGCGACGCGGAAAGGATGCACCGCGTCGCAGCTTGCGCTGGCCTGGGTGCTGGCGCAGGGAGAGGATATGGTGCCGATTCCGGGGACGAAGCGGCGGAAATACCTGGAAGAGGATGCGGCGGCAGCGGAGATTGTGCTGAGCAGGGCGGACCTGGCGGAGATTGACGCGATTGCTCCGCGTGGTGTGGCGGCGGGTGAGCGCTACAATACGGGGGGCATGCAGGCGGTTAATAGATAAGTGCGGGCGACGGCATGATTCCCTTGCCGACGGTGAGAGGCCGCAATATAAAATAGCAGCAGCACAATGAAATTCGGATTTTCTAACGTTTTTCGCGCCTGCGGGGCAGCCCTGCTTCTTGTTTCTGTGTCGGCGATGGCTGTCGCGCAGACGACCCCGACCCAGCCTGCGACTGCTGCCCAAAGCAAGGCGTCACAGTCAACAAGCCAGGACCAGCAACCGGAAGTTCAAGCCGATAACAAGAGCGGCGACCAGAATTACACCATTCAGCAGCAGGTGAACGAAGTCGATC
>JBOGMA010000277.1:0-3481 GCA_050746465.1 Acidobacteriaceae bacterium | reverse complement strand
GTCGTGTTGCATCGCGCCGACAAATACGTGGTGTCGCCTGCGCTGCATGCCGTAGGCGGCGTGACCGGAGCGTGCCGCTTTCAGCCGACCTGTTCGGAGTACGCGGCGATTGCCGTGAGCGAATATGGCATTGTGCGCGGCGGATGGATGTCCTTTTGCCGCCTGCTGCGCTGCCAGCCCTTGTGCAGGGGAGGCTTCGACCCCGTTCAGCCCAATCCGCGCACGCGCCACGACGATTCCCCCGCGTTGGGGCCGCGACCGTTACGATAGAGAGACGAGACTTTTCAAGAACGTTGGAACAGGAACGCATTTTTGGCAGAGATAAAAAATCCCAATCAGCAGGGCGGCGGTGGCGGCGGACAGGACTCGAAAACGGTCCTGATGTTCACTGCGCTGTTCATCGTGATCCTTTTCGGAATGCAGTATTTCCGGGAGAAGAAGGCTCCGAAGCAAACGCCTGCGCATCAGCAGACGCAGACCGCAACGAGCGGGTCCGCACAGCAGGCCGCGCCGCCGCCCAGCCAGAACGCCACGACCGCGACACCGGTCGGCGCCACGCAGAAGACTGCGACTCCTCCCAAACCTGCAGTGCCGCAAGCCAGCGACGTGGTCGCAAAAACCGAATCGACTACTGTTGTAGAAAACGAGCTGTATCGCATTACCTACACCAACCGCGGCGCCCAGGTTAAATCGTGGATCCTGAAGAAGTACAAGGACAACCACGGCAAGCCGCTGGATCTGGTGAACCAGAAGGCGGCTGCGAAGTACGGCTATCCGCTTTCGCTCTACACCTATGACGCAGGAATGAGAGCCAAGCTGGCGGATGCGCTTTACGTGCCATCGAAGACCGGAGAACTGAACGCTCCGGGCACGCTGAGCTTTGACTATTCAGAAGGCGGGCTGACAGTTCACAAGACCTTCAGTTTCGACTCCAGCTATGTGATTCACGCCAAAGTCACGGTGACGCAAAACGGTGCGCCCGTGCAAGCCATGCTCGCGTGGCCAGCGGGATTTGGTGACCAGGTGTTGCTGCCCGATTACGCCACCAGCTCCAGCGCCATCCACGTATCGCAAAACGGCAAAGCGGACGACACTTCCTACAAGAAAATTTCAAGTGGAAATACGCTGCACGGTCCTTTTGACTGGGCCGGCGTGAGCGATCTCTACTTTGGCGCAATCTTCCTTCCTGACAAGCCGGATGATGCGTCGCTCGTGACGCTGCATAATACTATAGATATTCCAAAGAACGCGGAGCACCCAAATCCGGAGCAGGTGGATCACGCTTCGGTTCTGGGCGCGGCGATTGGAACGAGTGCCGGCCCGCTGAGCGTGCGGGTTTTCGTTGGTCCCAAGGCGCTGGATGTGCTGCAGTCGATTCACTCCGTCAGCGGTCCGACGCTGGAGCATGTGGTGAGCTTCGGATGGTTTGCCGTCATCGCCAAGCCGCTGTTTCTGGGGATGCGACTCCTGTACCAGCATGTGGTTCCGAACTGGGGCTGGGCCATTCTGCTGCTCACCCTGGTCATCAACCTGGCCATGCTGCCGACGCGCTTCCAGATGATGAAGTCATCGGTGAAGATGCAGCGCATTCAGCCGCAGATGGACGCCATCAAGGCCAAGTACGCGAAGTTCAAGGCCACCGATCCACGCAAGCAGGAAATGCAGAAGGAAATGTTTGCGTTGCAGAAGTCCGAGGGCGTAAACATGTTCGGCGGCTGCCTGCCGATGATCATCTCGTATCCGCTGCTCTATGCGTTTTACGAGGTGCTGGAGAACGTGATTGAGCTGCGCCACGCGCCCTGGCTCTGGATTCACGATTTATCAGCAATGGACCCCTTATATCTGCTGCCGGTCTGCGTGGTGGTGTCGATGTTCCTGATGCAGTACATCACGCCGTCTCCAGGCATGGACCCGAAGCAGCAGAAGTTGATGGCGTTTGCCATGCCTGCGGTCTTCGGCTTTATGATGCTGCACTACGGCGCTGGATTGTCGCTCTACTGGGCAGGCAGCAACTTCATCAGCATGGGTCAGCAGATGGTCATCAACCGCACCAAACTCGGCCGCGAAATGCGCGAACTGGCGCTGAGGCGAGCGGCAAAGAAGAAGGGGCTGAAAGTCGGGAAAGGCAGCATCGTCCAGGCCCGACGATAGACCGGAAAATTCCCAGGCGTCCCGGCCACAACCGAGACGCCTTCTGTTTTGTATGCATAACGTTCGAGTGAGATACTAAATCCGATGCCTATCGAGGATTATTCAGCCGCCGCCCAGAAGATCGCCGCTCTTCTTAAGACCATCACAACCACCGGCGGTCTCCGGCTGAAGTACCGCATCACCGCCGGAGAAGGCGCCGCCGATCCCGACGGCCTGGAAGCGCGGGAAATCTATGTGGAGCTTGCCGGACCGGATGCGCCGCTGCTCACCCAGCGAGGCGGAGAGCTGCTGCGCGCGCTCGAGCATGTGGCCGCGAAGATTATTCGGCTCGAAAACGAAGAGCACGACAAGGTATCGTTTGACGCCAACAACTTCAAGGCGCTGCGTGCCCGTGAACTGAAGATGCAGGCCGATACCGCCGCGGAGAAAGTTCGCCGCACAGGGCAGCCTTATTGTTTTGCTCCGATGAGCTCGCGCGAACGGCGCATGCTGCATCTGGCGTTTCGGCCCTATGAGGATATTGAGACTTCCTCGACAGGCGAAGGGCTGCGGCGCTTTGTTGTGGCCCACACGAAGGGATATGACAAGGCCAAACTATCGGCGTTGGCCAATCAGAGCTCTCCGGGCAGTCGCGGGGGACGCCGCTGACAGCCTGACGCCGTGCAGCCCAATCCTCAACTCGCGGAACAGGAATCACCAGCTAACGAAACCATCGTCGCCATTTCCACCCCGCCTGGTCGGGGCGGCATCGGAATTGTGCGGCTATCCGGACCGCGCGCGCTCGCGATTTCCAATTCGCTGCTCAAACTGAGGAATCCGCTGGAGCACGCGCAGGCGCGTTTCGCTGAAATTCACGACCCTGAATCAGAATCGAAAATTGACGAAGCTATCGTCACGTATTTTGCCCGCCCGAACTCCTATACGGGCGAAGACCTGGTAGAGATCGCGGCGCATGGCTCGCCTGTGGTTCTTGAGTTGCTGGTGCGCTCGGCATTGCAGCGCGGCGCCCGGCTGGCGCGCCCGGGCGAATTCACGGAGCGCGCTTTTCTTTCCGGCCGCATCGATCTGACGCAGGCCGAAGCGGTGCGCGATCTGATTGAATCGCAAACTCTCTACCAGGCGCGCGTGGCGGCGGGGCAGATGGGTGGTGCGCTTTCGCGGCGAATCCAACCGGCCAAGCAGGAGTTGGTTGAACTGATTGCGGTGCTCGAGGCAGGAATTGATTTCGCCGAGGACGATGTGGACGTGACTCCGGACACGGACATCTTGTCGCACATCCAGTCAGTTTCATCTGCGCTCGGATTGCTGGAGCGGTCCTTTGAACGCGGGC
>JBOGMA010000276.1:0-7565 GCA_050746465.1 Acidobacteriaceae bacterium | reverse complement strand
ATTGTGAGCCGCTCAACTTGACCGGCACGAATGATCACGTGTGGCCGCTTCACCGTGCTGAATCCATTCGCGCGGGCATCGATTGCGTAATCTCCCGGCTGGAGATCGGGAAGCGTAACCATGCCCTGGCTATCAGATGTAGCGGTAATGGAGGGCGTGTTTGGACGCGAAAGGGTGACTTGTGCTCCCGGAATCAGAGCGCCGGTGGGATCGACGATCGTTGCCGAAAGCTGACCGGTATTCTGGGCCTGATGTTCGGCCGGTTGACCGATGGCAACCGCTGATTCCGGAACAGAGAGACTAATAGACAGAACAGCGAAAACACAGACAGACAGCATCCACTTACGACCTGCCACCGCGCACACCTCTCCTCTGCGTCCGAACTGGAGAATTCCGGCCTGGCCGTACCGGGAATTGGACCGCAGCAGACGAATCCGGGGCGCCTTCACAACTGGAGCCCATGAGATGGAGCCGTGGCGCTTCCATCCCATTTCTTCAATTTTCGTCAGCCGTCATTGTAGACGAAATGAATTGCTACTTCGCTCCATATCGCGGCTACTTCTTTTTAAATTTGGGTGACTCGATAGGAGCAACTGGCGTTGAATAATGGAACCGCCGGAGCGGCGATCACGGTGGGGAACATTGCTGGGCTTTTCCCAATTGCTCAGGCGCACGCGTCATGCGCTTTGTCCGGGCGGGGCGCACAAAAGGGGTGGGTTCTCACATTACATCCAATTGAAAATGCGTTTGTGTCCCAAACAGGGACCGTGGCAGGACGACGCTGTTCTTCTCGATTGTGCCGGCAGAAGCGGACTGAATTGGTTTGCCGTCGACAGGATGAAGGTGAATTACAACGTCACCGCTGAAGCCTTTCGCGCAATCAAGCGTGATCTTCCAGTGCCGTTCGGAAAGCGCCTGCGTTGACCAACCGAGGGTTCCAAAGCGTGTGGGGCAGCGCTGAACAGAAATCTCTTCTCCACTCGCAAACCAATGTTTCGGGGCCGCCTTCTGCAGGTGGCACACATCGCGGTCCCACTCCTCGTAACAGAGGAGCCAGCGCAGGCCGACAGTTGGTTGAAGAACGCTATTGACGACTGCCGACCATCCGTATCTGTTTCCCTCGCCCGCAAAGCTGCCGGGGATGAAGGCGTCTTCCGGAGAGTAGCGGTTGCCGGAATCGGCGGCATAGCAGACCAGAGCGTATAACTCAAGCAGGAACGGGCGGTAATCATCCTGCCTGATCTTTACCGCCAGGCTGCCATGTTCCATGAAGTTGGAGACGCGGGCTTCGGCGCCGTCGGTCGCCAGCCCCATGATCTGCATGCCTGCGATTTCACGATGCCGAAGATGCCCGAGGTCGAGGGCCTCGTCTCCCCAGTCAGCGAGGAACCAGTCCTGCATGAAGCGATGGTTTTCATAGCTGGAGAGATCCTCGGGCTGACGGTCAATATCGTCGGGCGTGAACGGCGGGATATTCGCAGCTTTCATTGCTGCGTTGCGGAGCGAGAGAGTGGCGGCCAGAGACCGCTGAATATTGGACCACATCTCTGCTGCGATTGCCTGGTAGCGAGTCGCCGCTGCTATCAGAGTTTCATCATGCGCAGCTTGCCCTGCCAGCCGCAAACAGCGGGAGTGTTCTTTGAGGCCACGCCAGATCCAGGTTGAATTCTGATAGTAGAGGGGATGCGATTTAGGGAAATCATTGTGCGGATCGCCGAGGTCAGCTTCCGGTGAACCATAGATGAGTCCATAGCGGCGATCCGTGGGGGAGAACGTTCGCTTGCTGTACTCGTACCGCGCAAGCACATAGCCGATCATGCGCTCGAGCACCGGCAGCCGCTTTTTCAATGAATCGAGATTGCGGGTGTAGCCATAGGATCGCGCTGAGTTGGCCAGAAACACTCCAATGTTCAGCGGCGCTTCGACCTGATCTTGTGTGTTGTAGACGAAATTGCCATCTGGCAGGACATACTTGTCGAGGTAGTACTGGAAATATCTATCGGAGTCCTCAGTCAAGTTCCAAAGTTGCTGCGCCCAGATGAATTCATATTCGGCGACGGGAAAGAGGGCGTGGCTTCGCTCGGGAATTTTCGTATAAGCGCCTTCGCCAATCTGGTAAGTCGGCTCGAGCCCGCGATAGCTGCATCGCGAAACCGTGATACCGGCGCGCGCGGAATTGCATAGCCACTCGTCCGGAACCTTGACGGGCATGGCTGTTTCGTAGAGCGACGACCATTGGTTCCAAATGCCGGCGAGTTCGGAATAAAAAGATTCTGGAGAGCAGTTCCAGTAGCGATCCAGATAAAGCTTGCCGTCCGCGTCTTTCCCGATTGTTTCTCGCCCGGAAAACTGTGCAGCCTGCTCAGGGGAGACTGTTGACCGAACCCTGCCGAGTGGAGTGGCATCGACGCCGGGCGGCAGCAGAAGCATGGTCTCGTAACCGCAGCCATATTGCGGGTTCCACACTCCAATGTCTGCAACCGGGAGGTAGCCGCCCAGGAGCGTGCGCTTGCTCCAGCCATGCTGGTATTCGTAGATTTGCGGGTTTCCGCCGGGCAGCAGCGACGTGGGATCGAAGTACGCTCCGACCTGATCGGGCTCCCAGATACCCGCTGCGCCGTGTCCTCTCCCCAACTCGCGCGACTTGCCGTCCGGTTCGAGATACAGGCTGACTTCCGGGCCTCCCTGCTCGTTGGCAACAAGAGTCCAACCGATATACTCCGCGCCGAGCGCAGCTACATTTTCGAAGCGGGGGTCCTCAGAGGAATTGAGCAGATAGTTCCCCGCGACATCCGGGCCTGGAACGTAGTGCGCAGAGCGCGTGAGCTTCACTCCGGGAGTATTGGTCGGTCGGGGACGTATCTTGGAGAGGCTGCCAACATATTTTGGGATGTGAGCAATCGTGCCCTGCCGTTCCGTGACATAGGCAATCGCGCCCCGATGAGTTACGTGCTTTTCAAAAACGGCGGTGGCGACGCCGTTGATATCGACGATGGTGATGAGACGCCATCCATTAAGAGCGTCTCCCAGGCGTAAGACCGCGTGACTGCTTCCGGCCGTTGCTGTCAAAGCGCCATGCTGAATGCTGCTTATCGACGGAGCTTTTGAAAGAGCCGCCCTTTCACCCGGCAACAGGAGCGAATATTCGTTGGGAACATGTCCTGGCGAAGCGCTCTCGGGAGTTGAACCCGCGGAGTGCCCGGGCGTGAGACCATACGCAGGATGGAGGCTGAATTCGGCTCCAGCGAGAGCCAGGAGCTTTAGAAAATCGCGCCGTTCGATCACGCTGGGATTCGAGAAATCTGACGGAAGGTCAACAGGCTTTTGCTCTGCCATACTTATCCTATTTTGGCTCAAACAGTGTCATGCTGCATTGTATGGATGTCCGTAGTCCAATTGGTCTATCATCCGAACGCAGGAAAAATTGTGCTGCGTCCATTTGAATTCTGGTCGTTCGTAATTGCACATGTGACGTTCGGCGCACCAATGCTGGAGACCAGCGAGCCATGCTTGCGAATCAGCGGGCGATGCCCTCCCGACAGATACTACAACCCGCTCACCGCCGGTTCATGATCAGGGACCCATATGACGGGAACAAGATTATTCCAAGTTCACTTCATAAGTACCTTTACGCTGGGAGCAATCCTGTCGACTATGCTGATCCTCGCGGGAGGGATGAATTATTTGGATATGCGGTACGGGGCAATGCGGCTTTCCCGGAAGCAAAGCTGATCGACATCCGTTTATTGCTGGGAATGGGCTAACAACTGAAGATAAACAGCCGTGATTGATGGAGATCAGTTACTTGGCCACTTTTTGATCTCACACACCGGAGTTGGATCGGGTGAAATGTCAAACTTTGCCTCGGGAGCAAACTGACGCAGAGCGGATGAACTTGTTGCGGTTCGAGGGATTTGCAAGGATATATGCGCAATTCTCTGGAACCCGACCGTAACTGATCATCACCTTGTTAGACGAAAACCCCAATCGACCAATGCGGGTCACATCGTCCCATGCGATTTCCTTTGCCTTCCAAAGCTTGCGTTCACGCAGACACGTTGAGTCCAGCTCCCAGTACGTAAGGAAATGACTGAGGACGAAGAGCGAAATCGACAATATAACGGCGGAGGCCAAGCTCATCCAGAACGGGTAGGAGGTCCCGCTTCGGATCTATATACAGATTCGGTATGTGATCTATATAAATACAGACTTGATACATCGGAGAAGGTCATGACTACTTCGCGACGTAGCTTTTTGGAGGCGACTATCAGCGCCGCTGCGCTAACTATGGTGAAACCTCTTGCAGACGCAATGGTTCTGCATGAGCAAAGCACCGCTCTACCTCCAGCGGCCTCAGCCCTCCTCCGCGTGCACGCCGCGCCCGGCCAGGTCCTTAACTCCTTTGATCCCGACACAAGCCTGGCGACCTCGATGGATATTCAGTCACGTGAGGCAATTGACAGGATTTATACGCCCGAAACCGTAAAACTCTGCCTTTCCGCGGGGTGGGGCCCCATCAGCTATCGTCTGCATACTCCTGAAACGATCGATTATTGGCACTGGAATCCCAATGGCAAGTGGACCGATGAAGCCAACCAGAGCGGATATTTCGTAGGCAGTTCAAAACTAGCGGAGCCGATTCACGATTCATTTGGCTACAGTCTTCCCCACCGAGGTTGCACCCATAATGGCGGTACCGACCGCGGCTATTCCCGACTCACCGACGGCAATTCCAACACCTTCTGGAAGAGCAATCCATACCTGACCACGGCCTTCACCCACGATGACGACTCCTTGCATCCGCAATGGATCATCGTTGATCTGGGAGAATACTACGACGTGAATGCTATCCGCATAGACTGGTGCGAACCATGTGCCCGAGAGTACGAAGTGCAATACTGGCTCGGCGCCGATCCGATGAACTGGGAAGAGCCAGCAATGGACTCTACGGGGCAGGGCGGCGAGTATCTTCCTGTCGCCAATCAGGCACTGGGCAACTGGATTCGCTTCCCCAATGGAACGGTTCACGATGGCAAAGGCGGCACGGTCACGCTAAAGATTTCGGACACTCTCATTACAACGCGCTGGGTTCGCGTGGTCATGACACAGTCCTCCAATCAGCCGGGGCCGCACGGAATCGATGACCTTCGCCACCGCGTGGGCTATGCTATCCACGAAGTTTATGTTGGCAGGCTGGAGGCCAATGGAAAGTTTGCAGATTTTGTGAAACACGCTGCAAGCGGCCATCTGCAAACTGCAACGTATTGTTCCTCCACAGACCCGTGGCACACCGTCCAGGGCCTCAGCCCGCGTGGAGACCAGACCGGCTGGGACATCTTCTTCACAAGCGGCATCACCAACGGCTTACCCGCGCTGATTACAGTTCCGCTGATTTACAGCATTCCTGAAGACGCCGCCGCCATGGTCTCGTATCTGAAAAAGCGCGGCTATCCGATCAGTTGGGTCGAAATGGGCGAGGAGGCCGACGGTCAATACTATATGCCTGAGGACTATGCCACGCTCTACATCCAATTTGCAGACGCAATTCACAAAGTCGATCCGGCCCTGAAACTGGGCGGGCCCGTCTTTCAAGGCATTAACCAGGATGTCTCCGTATGGCCCGATGCGCGCGGAGACAGATCCTGGTTTGGCCGTTTTTACAACTATCTGAAGGCGCGAAACCGCGAGAACGATTTAACATTCGCTTCTTTCGAAATTTACCCATTCGACGCCTGCACAATGAAATGGGAGGACCTGTACCGAAACCGTGAACTGACGCATAAGACGCTGCAGGCCTTCCGCGAAGATGGGCTGCCCGCCACAATTCCTCTCATGAACACCGAAAGCAATCTCTGCGGTTCGCTTTCCGTCTTCATGTCCGATATCTTTTCGGCCTTGTGGCTGGCCGATAATGTCGGCAGCTTTTTCGCCGAGGGCGGAGCGTTGTATGTTCACTCGCCCATCGAGCCCAGCAGCATCGAGCATGGTTGCCAGGGAAATGCAATCTGGGGCAACGTACTTACGGATCGCCAGGGGAAGATCATCAGCTACATGGCCTTTTATCATGCCGGCCGGATGATCAATGAAGAATGGGTCACGCATCGCAGTGGCATCCACCATCTCTATTCCGTCGATGACGCATTCGAAGACGCCGCTGGAAATCCGCATGTTACCAGCTACGCTGTGCGGCGGCCAGACGGCAATTGGGCGTTGCTGCTCATCAACAAGGACAGAGACACCGCCTATCCTGTTCGAATCGCGTTTGAAGGCAATGGAAAGACTGGAAATTTCGTGGGTGCAGTTCGTGTAGTCACATTTGGCAGCGAACAATACGTTTGGCACGGGAAGGACAATCCGGCTCACGCGGATCCAGACTTGCCGCCAGTCGTCTCGTCAGTCGATGCGTCTGTCAACACGGTGTTCACGCTCCCGAAAGCTTCCGTCACTGTGTTGCGGGGTGAAGTCGAAGGCCTCCCGGACTAGGGAAATCACCAATCAGGCGAACGTTCCGCGGCAGATGAGCTGTGAGGGGCGATTCACTTTTTAGAAGCTGTTCCTTAACATCCGCGCGGATAGTTACATACAGCTTCAGTAGCCCCCCTCTCAAGTCTGGGAGTCTGCTGTCGCTTTCCAGAAATGAGTGATGAGGATCTGTTCTTCATCGATTCCGCTGAAAATCGGTTCTGTGGTTTTGCGAGACTATTTGTAATAGTCCAGCTTCGAATTGTGACCGAACGACCATCCTCGTTGTGCTCGGCATCAAGCTCGATTTTGACAGTACCGATCTCCGGGGTTGATCCGGAGAAGCTACCATCGTTTGAATGCGCCGAGGGTCCACTGAAGCCCCGCAATCGGACTGCAGCGTGGTTGCGTACTAGACGAGGTCTTCTGCGTTTTAGCATTCTTTCAGAACTCTTAAGGAGTCGGTCGATCGCCGCATTCAACTCGAATTTAAATACTTCGTTCTCGCTCTGCATCTTTGAGTTGTGAAACAGTCTATCTGGACCGTTATCTGCCGATTTGTGGGCGCCTGACTCTCCAGCAGCCGTCGTGCGAAAATGGAAGGCGAGCTGTCGAAGGCTGGGTGTTTTGACACCAGCCCCGCGCGGATTTTCAGATCGCAACCGTCACCAGAACCGGCACCAGAACAAAAACGCTGATCTTAACTGGCGCTCGGAAGTTGAAGTAAGTTATTTATATACATTAAGATATAAGCATCACGGGCCTGTAGCTCAATGGTTAGAGCAGGGGACTCATAATCTCGGACGGGTCTTGTTGGATGAAACTGGGCCTGCTTGTATATGCTTATATTTCAATGGCTTCAACCGGGCATCGTCTAAAGCAAAATAAGCCCACCTAAACCGGCACCCGCTACATTTTCCGCTACAGTAATTCTGGCGTCTCAGAGAGCATCCAGCAAAGAAATGTGGACGCAGTTCAGTGCCTGGCGCCTCCCGCCGCCTCGGATAGATAGATGACGAGAATTGATTGGAATTTCTCGCGACCTCTTGCGTCCAGATAGCTGCCCTACTGAGGGAGGCGATATCGATCGAAATGATCAGAGC
>JBOGMA010000275.1:0-2555 GCA_050746465.1 Acidobacteriaceae bacterium | reverse complement strand
CTCTTGGCGCAGTGCACTGCTGTTGGGCGTAGAATTGTGAGCGCGCCAGTCTTTGGCGTAGAGAAAATCGGTATCTGAAAACGTTTGCCCAAATCCATACACACTGATGAGGTTGAATCTATGCCCTTTCGCCCGCAGTACACTCTGATGCTGGCCGCCACCGCGCTGCTCTCCGTCGCCGGTTGCAAATCCGCGCCCGCGCCAAAGCCGCAACCCGCCGCTACTGCCGCCACCACCCAGATCGGAGGAGAAAACGTGGTCAAGCTGACCCGCACGGCCACATCCAACGGCCAAAAGCCTGAATTCCTTTCCGCCACCATCCTCCCGGGCCGCGGCATGAATGTCTTCCAGATCACCGCGAACCTCCCCGGCAAAGGAACCATCGACATGCTGGCCTCGCCCTCGCTTGACGATGCGGCGCAGGTGCTCAGTCACGACGAGTACGGCAATGGAAGCTTCAGCTTTGGTGGGGCCTTCCTGGTTCCCTATCCCAACCGGATCATCGGCACTCTCTCGGCCGACGGCAAAACCGTAACCACCGAATGGCACGGCAAGAAGATCACCCTCCCCGCCAACTGGAAGGGCAAAAAGCCCGGTGCGCGGCCCCACGCGATGCACGGCCTCATTCTCGACACCCAGACGCAGGACGTGAACGTGCAGGACATATCGGATGGACAGCAACTCACGGGCGTCATCCACGCCGGAGACTTCGGCGGCCATTGGCTTTCGAAGACCGACCTCAATTTCAAACTGACGCTCACCGGCGGCGCGTTCGACGCTGAGATCACGGCGAAGAACGTAGGCGACGAAGATGAGCCTCTGTCCATCGGCTGGCATCCCTACTTCAGCATTCCCAGCGGCGAACACGCGCAGGCGCGGCTGCACATTCCTGCGTCGCGGAGAGCGCTCGTGAATAACTACGACGATGTCTTCCCGACGGGCAAGATCGTTCCCGTCAAAAATACCTTTTACGACTTCAACGCACCCGATGGCGCGCCCATCGACGACCACTACTTCGACGACAACTGGTCAAACCTGACGCGCACCAACGGCGCGGTTGACGTCAAGTTCATCGACCCGGCCAGCAACTACGGCATCCAAATCGAGGGCCTCTCGCCCGAAATCAAAACCATTCAGGTTTACTCTCCCCCGACTGCTAAGTTCGCCGCAATCGAGGAGCAGTTCAACTTTGCCGACCCCTTCGGCAAGGAGTGGCCGAAAGGCATGGACACCGGCATGGTCACGCTGAAGCCCGGACAATCCGTCACTTGGCATGTCCGCGTGCAACTGTTCCAGCCGAACAAATAACCACTTTGGGGGGCGGAATGGAGCGAACTGGCGGAGCGGAAATCCTCCGTATTTCGACGGCCCGATTTGCGGGTAACGCCCGTTTAGCGGGTAACCTGCTGGCGATTGGAGGGATCCTGTTCTTTATTGCGGGAGTCCTCCATCCGCACAGCACTGGCGGCGCTCTTCTCGCCTCCATGGCCGGCATGCTGAGCGATCCGCTCTGGGCTCTTGCTCACTGGGTCTCGTACGTGTCGGTCGTGCTCATCATTCTGGCTCTCTGGCTTCTGATGGACAGTACCTGGGCCGACGGTTCCCTAGCGGCCCGCGCAGGAATTCGGCTAACCATCATTGGCGGGCTGTTCATGATGGTGGAGTTTGCGGTGGAGTTGGCTACCAAAGGTGCGGTCGGTATTCTTGCGGCCGGCAACACCGTTCCTATATTTCACCTGTTTGCCACAATGCACGCCGCCGGTTGGCCCACCATTGCCGCCGGATTCATCACAATGATTCTGGGAATCCGTGAAGGCGTCCCGCTCGCCATTCGAATCATCGGCATTGTAGGCGCGCTGGCCATGGGACTTGCTGGAATCCTGGTGGCGGGCTTTTACCTGACTTCCTTCGGAGCACTTTTCATCGGCGGCGATCTGCTTGCCATCTGGATCGTCTGGGCGGGTGTCCAAATCGCTCGGGGTCGCATGAGCGATTCAATTTCCCTGGTTTCTCCTCGATAAATGCCTGGTGCGTCCTACTGAACTTTTCCCCGGGGGCGAAGTTTGCTGAGTTCCTGGGCGCAGGCTACGGCGTTCAGCGCGCCAAATTTCAGATTATCGATCGCAGCCCATATCCAGAAGCTCTGGGTAGCGGATTCCGAACCATCTCCTGTGCGGACGCGCACCATAACATTTTGCGCTCCCACGGTGTTGAGGTTGTTGGGAACGTCGGCGTCTCCTTCGCCCCTGATTACATCTATGTGCTCACCGCCCAGCGCTGTTTCCACCTGGTCCAACTCGACGGCACGTTGAAACTCTACGGCGAGCGAAATTCCATGCCCATGAAACACCGGGGCGTGCAGCAATTGGATAGGCAGGACTGGAGACTTTTCGCTTGCAAGCAGGCTGTAATGCCTCCGGATGCGCGCCTCGCTCCCGCGAAGATCGGCCTTGGCCTCACCGCCGAGCACTGGCGCGATATTGAATGCGACCTGCGTGTCATAAATCACCTTGGGAGGCGTCTGGAAGTTGAGCAGCCCAACCGTCTGCTGGTGC
>JBOGMA010000274.1:0-7236 GCA_050746465.1 Acidobacteriaceae bacterium | reverse complement strand
GTCATGGGCGCCGCGGAGGTCGCCGGGTTCGAGACCTTCGCCGAGGCCGTAGAGAGGCTGGTTGCCAAGGCGGAAGCGGATGGTGGTGCTGTCGGTGTCGAATTGAATTTGCTGGCGGATTTGCTGGTTGGGGTCGGTGACGGTGATGCTCAACGCCGTGTGGGGAGGTTCGGCTTCGACCTGGATGCGGTATTTGCCCCAGGCTATGGAGGTTTTCTCTTTGCTTGAGCTGAGGAGGGCGGAGAGTGGGTGCTTGAGGACGCCGAGTTCTTCGCTGGGCGGGATGGAGTTGGCGGGGGCGATGCCGATGCGGAGAACGTTGGGGGTGATGGCGTCAAGGCGGAGGTCGAGTTGGCCGGGGTCGCCGGTGAGGGCGATGGATGCTGCTTGAGCGAGGGGCGTTTGGGTAAGCATGAGGGCGAGGCCGGTTCCCAAGCCTTGCAGTACGGACCTGCGTGTTGTATCCGTCATTGTATCCATCCTTGGATGGCATTGTAGTCGATGCAGAGAGCGGCGTGTGCGGTTCCGTCGCCATAAGACAGGAATTGCGAACAACGCGCAACCGGCGCGGGGAATGACTGCTCTGATAATCTGGAGGCACGTCGTGGTTCGTCTTGCGGCGTGCGGTTGGAGGATGATTGGTGACGGAAGGCGCCCTGGCACTTGCGCTGTCTCTCTTGTTAATTGGGGCAGTGCCGCAACAGCAAACGCAGCAGAATGAGGCGCAGCAGCAATCTTCCGCAGCGCAGCAGGTGGTTCCCGATGCGCCCGCACCCGCGGGGTTGGGCGACCTTGCCGACCATGTGAAGCCGGGAGCGGGGACTGCACCACAGCCTGCTCAGAACACGCAGCAGAATCCAGAGGCTCCGGCACCAGGCGCGCCGCCAGCAGGGACTCTGCCGGGAAATTCGCAAAAGACTGCGCCGATAATTCCGAAGACATACCAGGAAGCTTCCAATTTCACCATTCACGTGCCCGTCAATTACGTTGACGTGCCGGTGACGGTGCGGGACAAGCACCATCATCTGGTTCCGGGGCTGAACTGGCGGCAGTTCAAGGTGTATCAGGACGGGCAGGAGCAGCACATCGCCTTCTTCACGACCGATCCATATCCGCTGTCGGTGGCATTTGTGATTGACCAGAGCCTGCCAGCGGACATTATGCGGAAGGTGAACCAGAGCCTGGGGGCGGTATCGGGTGCGTTCAGTCCGCAGGATTCGGTTGCGGTGTTTACGTACAACTCGAGCCCGCAGATGGTGACGACGTTTACGGCTTCGCAAGGGCCGCGGCTAGTAGCGGCTCTGCAGTCGTCCAAGCGTCCGGGGCGCGACATGGGCGTGCCGCTGGTGGATGGACCTTTTGCGAGCGGGCCGCAGATCAATGGGCATGACGTTGACCCGAACCTGAATATTCAGCGCGGGAACTCAGGGCCGTTCCTGAATCTGCCGAAGGAGAAGCATCCGCTGAACGACGCGATTCTGGCGGCGGCGAGGGCCCTGTCGCAGCAGCCGAAGGGGCGGCGGCGGATTATTTATGTCGTGACGGACGGGAAAGAGTCGGGCAGCAAGGCGACGCAGAAGGCAGTGATTCAGTTCCTGCTGACAAACGACATTTCGGTTTACGGAACGATTGTGGGTGACTCGGCGCTGTGGGGCGTGGGGTATCTGGACAAGCTGCACCTGCCGCTGTTGCCGACGGACAACATCATGCCTCGTTATGCGGTGCTGACGGGAGGTTCGCTGGAGTCGGAGATTTCGGAGAACGGAATCCAGAGAAGCTTCTCGGCGATTACCGATTCACTGCGCACGCAGTACACGCTTGGCTACTATAGCCATGAGCCGGTGTTGAGCGAGAAGCGCCACACGATTGACGTGATGGTGAATGTTTCGGGGATGGACGTGACGGCGAAGCAGTACTACTACCCGTCGCGGGCCTCTTTCGAACGCTGATGAGCCTGGGCGGCTCCAGCAGTTCCATGGTCGGCCTGGGGCTGGGGACAGCGGCGGCGTGGGGCGCTGCCGATTTTGCAGGCGGACTGGCGACCAAACGCGCCGCGCCTGCTTTCGTAGTCGCGGTGGCGCACGGATTCAGCCTGTTGCTGCTGTATCTGGTGGCGGTTGCGGTTCACGCTCCTTCTTTCTGGAATTTCTATGGATTTCTGAGTGGGGTGTTTTGCGGAGGAGGGCTGATTGCCCTTTACGCGGCGCTGTCGCGCGGGTCGATGGGGTTATCGGCGGCGCTGTCGGGGGTGATCGCGGCGGTTTTTCCGGTCGTGTATTCGTGGCTTCGGGAGGGGCATCCTACGCCGCGGCGGCTGGCGGGATTTGCAATTGCGGCGGTTGCAATCTGGATGGTGGCTTATGTGCCTGACAGGAAATCTTCCTCTGAGACGGATTCTTCCGGCACTCCGGCATCGCGATTCACCACAGAGGACACAGAGAGCACAGAGGGAGCCGCGGCGCGGTCGCGCGGGTTGGGGCTGGCGGTGCTGGCGGGGCTGTCGTTTGGGGCGATGCTGATCCTGATGAACCTGGCTTCGGCGCAGGGGATACTTTGGCCGCTGATTGATTTGCGGATTGCGAGCAGCGGGGTTGGGTTGCTGGCGGGGATTTCGTATTGGCTGACGCGGCGGAGAAAGGCGGATGCGGCGCTGGGATTTCCTACAGGAAAATTGCTGTTGCTGGCGCTGGTGGCGGGAGTGCTGGATACTTCGGGGAATCTGATTTACTTTTTTGCTTCTCAGGTGGGAAGGCTGGATGTTACGGCGGTGCTGGCGTCGCTGTATCCGGCAAGTACGATGCTGCTGGCAGCGTGGGTTCTGAAGGAAAGGGCAACGCGGAGCCAGGTGTTGGGAATGGTGCTGGCGCTGGGGGCGGTGGTGCTGATTGCGATTTGAGGGTGGATCCCGCCGTTGATCTGAGCCTGAAGAGAAGTGCAGGTTCCTCCGCTACGTTCGCTGCGCTCACTCCGGTCGGAATGACAATTCTTCCCTTACCGGGCTGACAACCAATTCGTCACAAAATCCTGGTCGGAAATGCGAACAGGGACCCGGAGGGGAGTTTCGGGTCCCTGCTGAGAATGGGAAACAGCTCGACTACTTGACTTGGGTGGTTGCGGGCGGCGGCTGCGGAGCGTCGACCTTGGCGATGGTCTGCTGCTGCTGCGGGGCGGGGTCATTGTTTCCGCTGATGCCCTTGATGCCTTCCTTGAATCCTTTGAGCCCTTCGCCGAGACCCTTGCCAAGCTCGGGCAGCTTGCGCGGACCAAAGACGAGCAGCGCAATGACCAGAATGATGATGAGATGGGTCGGTGTAAACAGGTTATCGAGCATGGCGTTAATTCTCCCGTCACCCGGCGGGACTCGAGCAGCCACCGGGAAAGCGAAACCTCGCTTCTTCTCATTGTCGCACACCGCCGCCCGGCGCGCATCAAGTTGGGTGATATGGGTGATGCGACGCCCAGCGTCCGGTGGATGGAACGCGGGTTGGCTTGACGGGCTGATGAAGCCTCAGCTAGAGTCTCAGCCGATTGGAGGAGAGGCAAATGCCTGATTCCCTAAAGACGAGATCCCAGCTTTCCAGTGGACGGGAAGCTGAACGACACCGCAGCGGCACGTCAAGCTGGGTATTGCTGTTCATTCTTTCTCAATGCATTCTTTTTGCATTTTTAACGACGAGCCTTTTCGCACAGGATTCGGCGGCCCAGCCATTCCTTGGACGATGGGACCTTACGCTCACCAACGGGTCGGGGAAGCTGCCCTCCTGGATTGACGTGTCGGAAGACAACGGGCAGCTCAAGCTCGTCTTTGTGGGAGTGACGGACCATGCCACCTGGATGAAGGAGGCCGCGGTGAAGGATGGGCAACTCATGTGGGTTTCGCCGGCGAATGAGGAGGGGTTCCCTGCGGACACTACCTACTCTTTGAAGCGAGTTGGCGGTGGTCTGAAGGGGACGGTCACGAACTCGCAGAACCAATGGTCGGTTGTGGGGGAGCGCGCACCGTCCTTTAAAGATCAAGCAGTGACGGGGTGGGGCAGGCCAATCAAGCTGTTCAACGGCAAGAACTTGTCGGGGTGGAGATTCAAGGATCCGGCGAAGGCCAGCACCTGGAAGGTTGTCGATGGTGACCTTGTGAAATCCGGCAATGGTTCAGAGATGATGACGACGAGGAAATTCCGCAATTTCAAACTGCACGTGGAATTCAACGCCGGTCCAAGTTCGAACAGCGGAGTGTACCTGCGCGGAAGATATGAGGTCCAGATTGAAACGAATTCAGCAAGCGAGCCGCCCAGCCACCACACAGGCGGGGTGTATGGATTCCTGGACCCGACGCCGGAGCAGCCTCGCGTGGCGGACAAATGGCAGAGTTTTGACATTACATTGATTGGCCGAACCGTCACGATAGTGCAGAACGGCATTACCGTGATCGATCACAAGGAGATACCGGGCATTACGGGCGGTGCGCTGGACAGCAATGAAGGGCAACCGGGCCCAATCTATTTGCAAGGCAGCGAGAATGGCCGAGTCGCATTCCGGAATCTTGTTCTTACGCCGGCGAAGAATTAAACCAATTGCTGGGTTCCTGTGACCTAGCTGGTTTCATGGAAGGTCACCGCTCCCTGGTGGTCGCGTCGACTTGAGTGTATCGGCTTCGGGATACAGCGACGCAGGAATTGGTGTAGGCTGGATTTTTTCGACCGCCACCGCAGTGAGATTCAACTCAGGAGAAGAGAGACATGGAAGATTTTTCTCGGCGTAGGTTTCTGCAGACCGGGGCCATTGCGGCCGGCGGATTTTTTTCGACGGGCGCGAAAGCAATTGCGCTGGACTCGCCGATACCGCCAATGCAGAGCAAGCCCGTCGGGGCCAATGACCGGATTCGGTTTGGAATTATCGGCATTGGGATGGAAGGCTCGGGCGTATTGGGCAATGCGCTGTCGCTGCCGGGAGTGGAGTGCGTAGCGGCCGCGGACCTGTATGACGGCCGCCACACGCTGGCGAAAGAGATCACGGGGAACCCAAATCTTTTTACAACCCGGAACTATAAGGAGATTCTTGACCGCAAGGACATTGATTGCGTTCTGGTGGCGGTGCCGGACTTCTGGCACCAGCAGGTGGTGGTAGACGCGTGCAAGGCGGGAAAAGATGTGTACTGCGAAAAGCCCATGTCGCACAACGTGCGGGAGGGGTTTGAGATGGTCGAGGCTTCGCAGAACAACCACCGCATTGTGCAGGTAGGTGCGCAGCGGGTGAGTTCCGCATTGTGCGGGAAGGCGCGGGAGATGTACCGCAGCGGAGCGATCGGCGAGGTTACGATGATCGAGTTGTCGCTGGGGCGCAATGATCCGACGGGCGCGTGGGAGTATCCGCCACCGTTTGATCTGTCTCCGGCGAACTTTGACTGGAACACGTGGCTGAAAGACACGCCGAAAATTCCATTCAATCCGGACCGGTTTGCGCGCTGGCGCTGCTGGAGAGACTATGGCACGGGCGTTGCGGGAGACCTAATGGTGCATTTAGTCAGCGCGATGCTGTATACGCTCGACTGGAATGAGCCTCCGCGCTCGGCGATCACTCTGGGAGGAATTTTCCGCTGGAAAGACGGACGCGACATGCCCGACCTGCAGACCGTGCTGTTCGATTACCACGGGATTCCGGTGTACATCCGTCTGGGGCTTGGTACGGAAACCCCGGAGCGCGCGGTCTATATGGGACCGAAGGGCGTGCTGGATACAAACGAGTTCGGCATCCATTATTCTCCGCAAAAGGGGGTGGATACTGCACCCAGCTATTACGATTCAAGCTTCCCTGCTGCGATGCGCGCGAAATACGTGAAGGAGTGGCATGAGAAGCATGACCCTCCTCCAGGTAAGGAGCCTATCGCGGAGCAGGCTATTTATTCGGGAGACGACTGGGACGATTTGAGGCCGCATCTTTGGAACTTTTTTGAGAGCGTGAAGACGCGCAAGGCTAATGTGGAAGACGCCGTCTTTGGGAATCACGCGGCCATTGCATGCCATATGGCGAACGAGTCGTATTTCCGCAAACGGCAAGTCCACTGGGATCCAGCTTCGCAGAGCATCAGCAATTCTGCGGCCTGAGATTCCGTGGGGAGTCAAGCGCGAGAAAGGGGAAAGGACGCATCGATCCAATGGCGCGTTGCGCGGATGTGGGTGTTTGTGCTCGAATTCTGAACATGCGACGTCGTGAATTTCTTCAGCTCTCAGTGCTCGCTTCCGGAGCGTCGTTTGGCAAGGCGTATGGACTGGATGCGGTTTCCAAGACAACTTCTCTTCGGTTAACGATTGATCCGCATTCGACCGGCCATACGATTGGCGCGGACTTTACGGGCTTGAGCTACGAAAGCCAGCAGCTTGGCGATCCCACGTTTTTTTCTCCTGACAATGAGGAATTAGTCGGCCTGGTGCGACGGCTGGGCAAGCGAGGCGTGCTACGCATAGGCGGCAACTCGAGTGAGTATTGCTACTGGACCCCGAATCCGACGGCGGCGGATCTTGCGGCGGCTTCGGCTCCGGTGAATCCGAGCACAGGCAAGCAGCCGGACGCGAAGCGGAAGATTACTCCGGAGGCGGTCAGGAACCTGCACAAGTTCATTGACGCGACGGGATGGACGCTGATCTATGGGCTGAATATGGGGACGGGCACTCCGGAGGCCGCGGCGGACGAAGCGGCTTATGTGATGAAGGTGCTGGGGCCGAAGCTGGTGGCGTTCCAGTTGTCCAACGAGCCGGACTTGTTTTATCGCAACGGGATTCGCAAGAAGGGCTATGATTTTGCCGATTTTGCGAAGGAGTGGCGGCACTTTTTTGAAGTGATTCGGGCGCGGGTTCCGAATGCGCGGTTTGCGGGGCCGGACACGGCTTATAACGATACGTGGCTGGCTCCGTTTGCGAAGGAATTCAAGAGCGATATTGAGTTTTTGTCGCAACACTACTATGCGGAGGGACCGCCGGAAGATCCTCGGATGACGATTGAGCGGCTGCTGCGGCCGAATACCAGCCTGGAGAAAGAGCTCGCGGGGATGCAGAAGACGCAGCGCGAGACGGGACTGCCGTTTCGGATGACGGAGACAAACTCGTGCTATCAGGGTGGGAAGAAGGGCGTGAGCAACACATTTGCTTCGGCGCTGTGGGGCGCGGAGCTGATGTATCAGCTTGCGTCGGCGGGCGCGATTGGGATCAATTTTCATGGGGGCGGATTTGGATGGTACACGCC
>JBOGMA010000273.1:0-8180 GCA_050746465.1 Acidobacteriaceae bacterium | reverse complement strand
GGGCCGAGGCGCGCATCATGAAGATGTAATGCGTCCAGACGTGGGGGTCGAGGGCCGTGGCGAAAGCGCTGGTGACGGCGAGGGCGGCTGCGGCTCCGGCAATGATGCGGAAGCGGCGGCGGTAGATGGATTCGGCGAGCAGGACGGCCCAGAAGACGAGAAAGAGATGTGGTTTGATGGCCATGAGCAGGAGGGATGCTCCAGCCCAGAAGGGGCGGCTGCGATGAAAGCGGAGGAAGAGCGCGAATCCGAGCAGAAGAAATGGAGAACTTTGACCGCTGCAAATGGAAGCGAGAACGGGCGCGAAGAAAAGCGCGAGAGGGGCGTTTTTTTCCGGCACCTCCAGTAAGCGAATGAAAGCCAGCACACATCCAAAGGCAGCGATTGTCCAGAGAAAGAGGGCAGTGTGGGCACCACCAAACCCCAGAGGGAGGATCAAAAACAGAGCCCAAGGAGGGTTGAGCATCACGAGGGGGCTGGATGGTAGAAATCCTTCTGCTTTTTCGAGAGCAAAAACGCCCGATGGGGAATAGGGGTTGATGTGATGGAGCAGAAGCTTCGCGGAACTCCAGTACTCGATGAGATCCATTGCCGCAGGATGAAGAACCCGCGTGAAGACAAAGATGCCAGCGAGAGCTATGGCAATGGCGAAGCTGGCGCGGAGAGTTTTCGACAAAGTGGAATTCTTGTTGAGACTGCGCTCGGTCGGTCGCTTATTTGCCTCTACAGTTTTCATTCGGCCGGCACTTTCACTTTGGCTGTGTAGAGGAACCATGCGAGCCAGGCGAGCGGCGTCCATACGAGGACGGGGGTGGTGAGCGGGCCCGCGGCGATGGTGTAGACGATGGCGGCGGCGGCATTGATGGCGACCAGTATCCAGCCGGCGTATTTGCGTTTTTCGGGCAGGTTAAGGGCGAAGATTATGGCGGGCAACAAGACGATTTCGTCGGTAATAAAGCTGTAGGGCGAGACGGCAATGGCAACGAGAATTAGCAGCATTCCGTGTTTCGTCCAACTCCACGCCTGGCGGTTGCGGGCGTAGTACCAGAGGGCCCAGAGAATGGCCAGAGCCGATGGAACGAAGGTAAGCCAGAACGCTGCGGGATCGATGAGGAGCCGGAGCAGCATGGATACAGTTGGGAGCGCCTTATGGCCGAGGTTGGCCTGGCGCAGCATGCTGAAATAGTCAGTCCAAATCCTGAAATCGATGGCCAATGCAAAGACGGTAGCGATTGCGAGCGCGGAGGCGAGCCCGGCAAGAATTTGGAATTTCCGCCGCCAGACCGCTTCGACCAACAGGACGGCCCAGAAGACGAGAAACAGATGCGGCTTGATGGCCATGAGGAGAAGGGCGGAGCCGGCGAAGAATGGGCGGCGCTGGTGGAAGTGGAGAAAAAGAGCAAAGCCGAGCAGCAGAAATGGAGAGCTTTGTCCGCTGCCGATGCAGGCAATGGCAGGGGCGAAGAGCAGGGCGAGGGCGTTGTCTTTGGAAAATGGGTTAAGCAGGTAGACGGAAAAGATGATGCAGGTGCCCAGGAGCATGGTCCACAGAAATAGTCCGGCACGAGGGCCGAGGACCCCGAGGGGCGCGACGAGAAAGAGCGCCCAGGGGGGATTGCGCATGATGAGCGGATGCGAGGGCAGAAAGCCAAGCGGTTTTTCGAGCGAATATGCGGATGAGGAATATGGATTGGTGTGATGGACGAGGAGTTTGGCCGCGCTCCAGTAGGAGATGTAATCCATGCGTGCAGGATTGATTCTTGCGGCGAAAATGGCGGCGCCAGCGAGCCCGATGAGCACCAGGGCGAGAATGCTGGTGATTTTTTTAGCGGAGGCGCTCGATACTCCGGCAGCGCCGGCCGGTGACTGATCTGGTTTGGCGGAAGCGGTGTTCATGGGGTTTGCTCATTCGCAAGCAGCATTGCGGGAGACTGAGGCTTTTTCAACGCATAGAGAAGCAGAGGAAGATACGACGAACCAGACGGATCGTGGCGTGAGTTCGCCTGAGAGCGTGGGCATTCGGCGGTCCTTTTTTGGGGTATATCTGTTTTGAGCCAAAGCTATCACAAAAACAAAGCGGAACCTCGTGTTGAGTGAGGTTCCGCTTTGTTTTGCGCTGATGGTGAGTTAGTAGGAAGAGGTTCCGCCGCTGGCGCCCATGCTGCTACCGCCGGTGGACCCGCCAGAGGTGCTCTGGACTGCGAGCGGCTTTTCCGGCTTATTGGCTTCGACCAGCTTTTCTACAGGCATGGTTGCCACCTGAGGAGGCGCTGGGACATTTCCTTCCGGGGTATGCATGGAAATTTTGGAGTTCGGGGGAAGGAAGGGTTCGGGGTAATTGAGACCGGGAAGCGGCTGCCCGGCAGGGATGGGTGGCACGATCACCGGTGTAACGATGACCACCAGCTCGGTGTTGCTGCGGGTTTTGGTGCTGGATTGGAAGAACTTACCCAGGATAGGGATGTCTCCCAGGAAGGGGATTTTCTCGAAGGTATCGGTTTCGCGGTTGTCGAGGAGCCCGCCGATGATGAAGCTCTGGTTATTGCCGAGTTCGACTTCGGTATTTACGTTGCGGACATCGATGGCCGGAACGAGGAAGCCAGAAATCTGGATGGCGTTGGTGAAGTCGAGGGAGCTTACTTCAGGAGCTACCTGGAGCCGGATGGTTCCGCGCGGGGTGATGGTGGGGATGAAGTTGAGGCGAACGCCGTATTCCTTGAATTCGATAGTCACGGCTCCGGCCCCGCCAGCCGAGGTTCCCTGGACTATTGGGAAGGGATATTCGCCTCCGGCAAGGAAGCTGGCCTGTTTGCCGTCCTGCGTGATGACGTTGGGCTGAGCGAGAACTTCGACGACGCCCTTCTTTTCAAGGGCTTTCAGGGTAGCGCCGAGATTGAGGTCGGGACGGAAGATGGAGAGGTTGAGGGCGTCGCTAATGGTGGCTGCAATGGTCGAAGCGGCTCCGGTTGTCTGGCCGCTGACTGCAGGCGGAGAGAACTGGCCGGTACTGGCGACTCCGATGCTGTTGGTGGCGCCGAGGCTGTAGATGTTGAGCCCGAGATCTTTTTCAAGGCTGCGGTCCACGCTGCAGAAGCGCACCTTGAGGAGTATCTGCGGCGGGGATTGCGGGACATCCACATAGAGGAGATTGACGACCTTGCCCATGGTCGAGGCGATTTGTACGGCGCGGTCGGAGCTGTCGAGATTCCTGACATTGCCGCGGAGGAAGATGAGGCCGTTGGCCGTGGTGGCGCTGACGTCCTGACCGGGAAGCTGGAGATGCAGTTCGTGGCGCAGCTCCATCATTTTGTCCTGCGAGGCGTAGCGGCTTTCGTGAACGGTGACGTTGAAGAAGTGACGCTCGCCGCCGTTTTCCCAGACGATGAGACTGGTGACGCCGGGAGCCTTGCCGTTGACCAGGATCTCAGTGGGGCTGACGACGGTGGCTTCGGCGATATCGCCGAGGCCAACGGCCACGCGCTTGACGGAATGGCTGAAGTCGATGACGGCGGTTTTGCCGACGCCAATTGAGAGGTCGCGGGAGGAGTCCTGACGTGGAGGAGCCTGAGCGGGCTCAGTTGACTGGGCCTGGATGGCCGGTACCGCAAAGATTGTTAAAACGCATAAAGCAATGACAGGAAAATTGCGTCGTGCCTTCACTGTGCTTCCTCGCCTGCGGGGAATTTTGCTTCGCTCTTTTTGGAGCCGTTGTAGACCTGGACCGCATAGACATCTGGAGCGCGCCGGATTCTGCCGTAGCTGACGCGGCGGGCCGGAGCGGACCGGGGTGCATTGGGATCGGCGAAGAGTTCGCCCATGGAAGTTTCCGCCGGTTTTGCAATGACGTTGTCAAGCGGGTTGCGCAGGACGAGTTGGATATGGGTTTCGTTGCCGGCGAGGCTCAACTGCTCGGCTTGTTGCGGGTCAACGAGCAGGTTGACTACCTGGACCTGATGGGGCTTGCCGGCGGAGTCCTTGGCGATGTCGGTGCCAGCGGAGAGGACCTTAATGTTTTGAAGGAGGGTCTTGGTCAGGGTGCCCTGGCTGTTGTTGTTGGTACCGGGAGGATTGCCGGAGATGAGCACGTCGACGCGCATGCCGGGAGTGGCGAATCCGGAGACGCCCACGACCTCATTGACTTTAACGGCGACCGCTCTCATGCCGTTAGGGATGGTCATGGCGAGTCCGCCGCCGGAGCCAGCCGGGGCGAGACGGTTGCTGATGATCGGCTCGCCGGCGTAAAGCTCGGTAAGGACGCCGCGACCGATGGCGTCTTGAGGCTTGAGGAGGACGCCGTCAGGCAGGGTGCCCTGGAGCGAGATGGTGGTGAGGTCACTGGCTTTGAGGACGCTGCCAAGCTTGATATCAGTGGCGGCGGCGACCACGCTAGTGCTCTTAGCCGAAGATGATCCGGTGATGTGGTGGCTTACGATGCGGTAAACCGCAAAACTACACACAGCGGCGATGGCGAAGGCACTCAGGAGGATAGTAAAGAGTCTGCGATTCATAAAGCTGTCCATTGGAGGGGACGGCCGATGGAACGGCAGTACACTCCTGTTGGTTTGTGGGTTTCTCTGCCATTGGACTATAGGCTATGTTGAGTACGAATGGAAATAAATAGTAGGCAAAAAGCAAGATCGGTGTGAACATGGGTACACCAACAGTAATCTTCAGGTAAGGTAACTACTTAATTACTCCAAGAGGTGTGTGTTTTGTAATGCCTGGAGGTTGGCGGGGGTAATTGCAAAGTAACGGGAGCCTAGAGCGGACTTATGCGATCTTCGTACCCAATTTCGCTGTTTTCCAGGCCTCCGCAGAAGGAAAGCGGGCCGTCAGCCTTCGTCGTTTCATTTGTGTTGCACAGCCTTCTGTTTGGCGTTCTGTTTATCACGATCAAGGGTGCGGAATTGGCGCCGCGGGTGTTGCCGAACCGTAAATATCAGGTTCGCCTGCTGGATGTACAGCGGACGGCGCCAAGCATTACCTGGTATCCGCAGCATCCGGTGCATCGGGTGCACACGGTGTCGCGGCGGTCGTTTCGGGCCGGGGGACGGCGAGGGGTAGCGCCGAAGGTGCAGGTGGCGCGGGTTCCGAGCAATTTCGCGACGCCGAAGCCGGCTCCGCAGACGCTGATCCAGCCGCAGGTTCCGCCGGAGCAGCAGACGCTGGCCGAGGTGAAGGTCCCCCATGCGATGGTATGGACTCCCGGCCGGGTTTTACAGAAGAAGATTGTGACACCGAAGCCGCAGCCGCTGAGCGCGATGCTGGCGAAGCCGTCGCTGAGGCCGCCGAATGTTGAGTTGAATCCCTCGGATGTTTCGCTGACCTCGACGCCGTTTCAGACGAAGGCGCCGATGCCGGCTCCGGGGACGACGATTCCGGTGCGGGTGAACTCGCCGAATCCGGCGAAGCAGCTTCCGGAGACGGCCTCGAAGACGAACCAGCAGCTTTCGCCGGCGCGGGTGATTTCGGTTTCGAATTTGAAGGTGCAGGACGGGACGGCGGCACTGCCGGTAATCAATGAAATTGCGCAGGCGGACACCATTGGTGCTCCGGCGCTGGGGCAGGTTGCGGGACAGTCGGCTGCGGGCAAGGACAGCAGCAACAACCGCGACGACGGGAAGGACGTTGGACAGGGCGCGAAGGAGGCGGGGGATCTTTCCGGAGGGGTGACTGTGGACGACGGCTCGAATCCGACGCCGGATTCGGCGTCGGATTCCGGGGTCACGGTGGCTACAGGCGGGGGTAGTTCCGCTTCGGGCGAAATGGGTGCGACGCAGCACATTGCGATGCCCAAGGGCGGGCAGTACGGAATGGTGGTGGTTGGGGCTTCGCCGGAAGAGGATTATCCGGAGACCGCTGATTTATGGTCGGGCAGGCTGGTTTACACCGTGTACCTACAGACGAATACCCCGCAGAACTGGATTCTGCAGTATTCGATTCCAAAGGTTCCGAACGATCCGCCGAGCGATGGAACCCTGGCTGCTCCGTGGCCTTTTGACCTGATGCGGCCGGCGCTGAAATATCGGGACGTAATCCTGGTGCATGGATTTGTGAACACGAAGGGACAATTCGAGAAACTCTCGATTGCCTATCCGCCGGGGTTGGCGGAGGCCTCCCTGCTGCTGCGGGAGCTGAAGAAGTGGGTGTTTCGCCCAGCGGCGCTGAATGGCCAGCCGACGCGCGTGGAGGTATTGCTGATTATTCCGGGCGTAGACGACTGAGGCGCAAGCAAAAGATCGCGTCGCAGGGGCTAATGCCGCGCTGCTCTTAAGCCTTTCAGGACGGCGGAACCGCTTGCTGAAAAAGGTCAAATCGATCGGCGAACATTCACAGGGGCCAGGCAGTGTCTGACGGTCGTCGGGCGAGCCAAGGGATCGCACCGCAGGGGCTAAAGCCCTCATCTTCGCGAGCACTTTTCGGCATGGCGAAACAGCGTGCCGAAAAAAGGCTCATTTGATCGTCAGAAATCGGAGGGGAACTTCAACGAAGCTTTGATAGGGTCCCGGTTACTGCGAGATGATCATTTGCGAGGAGCTGGACATGGTGAGCGACCTGCTCGGCATAAAGGGGATGTCGAACGGGAAGGTATAGGTGACGGTCACCTTGACAACATCGCCTGCCGCGTTACAAGTGGTGTAACTGCAGGGCGCTGAACTTCCAAGGGCACTGAAAGTGGCCGGGGCTACGTTGATGTTATTTTTGCTAATGCCGGGAAAGGCAAGGCTCGTTACGTAATCTTTCACATTCTGTTCGCTGGCGATGCAGGCTGAGTCCGTGTAGGCCGCACATGCGCCGGCGTCCCAAGGTGGTTCGGACCAAGTGTTTCCGCGAACGATGGCATAGCGAGTTCCTTCGCGGGCGGCGTTCGCGATGAAGTGATAGGTGTAGACGGCGAGGCAGGCTTCGATGATGCCGATGAGCAGAACCAGGAGGATGGAGATCGAGATGGCGGTTTCAACAAGGCTCGCGCCGGTTTCCGAGCGCAGGCGTTGGACGTAGGTGCGCAGAGCGGGGGGTGGGCTTTGGCTGAATCTCTTGAGCGGCACTCTCTAGTCCTCGATCACCCTCATCTCTGCGTAGCCGTGCAGGGTAAATGAGGTGGGAATTCCGGGATAGTGGAACATGGTGTTGACCGTTGCAGACGTCGTCGCCTGCACGTAATGGGCGATGGTGCCGGTGCACGCGGAGCCGTCGCAAGCCGTGGCGGCGGGGGCTCCGGAGCCCGTGTCGCAGGCGCAGGAATAGGTCGGGACTGTGATCAGAGTAGCCCCCATAGAGGTGAGATCGGACGCATCCAACGCTGCCGCCGTCTTCATGGCCGTCAACCCACCCGGCGAACTAGCGGTCCCGAGATTCTGTGAGCCGAAGGCAACGGCGGCTCGCGCGGCGTTCGTGACCTCAATGGAGGCATAAGCGATGCGGCCCAGTTCTGCCGATCCTATCAGGATGATGAGGAGGAGAGGCAATGTGAGAGCGAGTTCAACCAGCGAACTGCCCTGTTCGTTTCTTAGGTTACGTGTCCACATTTGATTTTTCATCCCCTCAAGCACGAAATTATAAGGCGCGCTGGATTACTCCACCAGAGATATTCTTGGCAAAGGCGACACGCCGGAAGCTGGAATATAACGATTGAGGGTGAGATTTCCGTTGTCCTTATTACCCACATCCAGTGTGCCGAGGATCAGGTCAGCATTCAGAACTAAATCGGCAGTATGTCCCCCCTGGTCCTGAAGAGACAAATCCGCCTGGGGAGCATAGATCACGCCATTAAGAGTGACCGTAGACATGCCGAAGTCGAGGTTCAGTTCACCTGTATAGTTGGGCGCATCGATCAAGACGTTGGCGAAGGGCCCGGATGCAGGAGGGGAGAGGGTGACGCTCGCGTTGGCGGTACCGAAGGAAGCGCCGGGAAGAAGTATGATGGTGACGCCGGACGCATTGATTGTGCCGGAGAAGGTTACAGCCTTGTCGTAGACTTGGACCCCGGTAGAGCTGCTGGTGAGAGGCTGATCGTATGTGCAGGTGGTGCCGTTCGCTAAACTGCAGGGGCTGGTGGTTTTGACCTGAAGGTCGGGGTCGGTGCCCAGCGTGGAAATGGGATCGCTGACCTGTGGTATGCCCGAAGATTGGGCACCGAGGATGTTGCCCGAACCGGAGACGTCAATTATACCCGTAGC
>JBOGMA010000272.1:0-5533 GCA_050746465.1 Acidobacteriaceae bacterium | reverse complement strand
GAGAGCTTGAGGTGGTAGAGGTTGGGCTTGCCGTATCCGTTGGGCCACCAGAGGCGCGGGTTATGAACGGTGAGTTGGGGGAAGTCCGCGGGGGCGAAGCTGACGGCAGTTTGTCCGGGCGCGAGAGTGATGTGTTTGGTGACGGAGACGCCTTCAAATCTGGCGTTGAGCGTTGCGTGAGTTGGCTGGGCTGACGTATTGGTGAGCGGGACGTTGATTTCGACGTTGGCGCTGGTGGTGCTGGGCAGAGGGAGCGTGGTGATGACCTGGGGGTCTCCGATCTGGACAGCGTTGGTGGCGGTGAGGGTTACGGGCTGCCAGATGCCGCTGTCGCGGTCGCGGATGGCGGGAATCCAGTCCCAACCTTCGGTGGCGACGAAGGTGGGGCCGTCGAGGCACATGAGGCCGCCGTTCTGTCCTGGGCCGCCTTTGATGGACTGCTCCTGCGGGATGCCGGGGTGGGGCGGGGGCGAGATGCGGACGGCGAGGACGTTGGTTTTGCCGGGATGGATGATGTGGGTTACGTCGAAGATGCCGCGGATGAAGGCTCCTTTAATGGAGCCGATGGATTGGCCGTTGAGCCAGATGTCAGCCTTGTAGTTGATCCCTTCAAAGGTGAGGGTGATGTGTTTGCCCTGGAGAGCTTCGGGCGCGCGGAATTCGTTTCGATACCAGTAGTCCTGCTTGTTGAGGCTTTCGGGGATGGCGAGGTTGTTGAGTCCGTAGTAGGGGTTGGGGTAGACGCCGCGGGCGACAAGGGTGGTGAGGACGGTTCCGGGGACGACGGCGGCGTACCAGTTTTTTGCTCTGAAGCTGGGGCTGGCGATGGCGGGGCCGTCGGCGGAGACTTTGGGAGCTTCGGCTAGAGTCCAGTTTCCAGAGAGTGTCCAGTGGTCAGGGCTGGTGAGCTCGACCGGGCGGGCGGAGTGCGGGACGGGTTGGGCTTCGGGCGATTGGAAGGGCGCTTTGCTGCGCGGCATTTCGTCGGGGCGTTGCGGCGCTCGATATCCGGCCTGGCCGCGGGTCTGGACTTCCCAGGGTTTCGAGCCTTGCTCGTAGACGACGTCGCTGAAGTTGTAGCCGTTTTTGTTGATTGCGGCGAGGGCGGCGGTGGATAGGGCTTCGCGGGCAAGGGTGAGGCCGGCGATTTTGCCTCCGAAGTGCGACCAGCCGGGGAAGTGGGTGGGCGGCGCAATGTGGAGCTCATTGGTGACGCTGCCAAGAACGAGCGGCCCGGAGGCTACTTCTGTTCCGTCGCTGTAGAGGTGAAAGGTGCGGCCATCGAAAGTAGCGGCGATGAAGTGCCACTGGCCGGGCGCGAGTGTGACGGCGGCTTCGAGAGTGTTGGAGTGGGTGGACCATTCGCCTCCCCAGAGGATGAGCTTGCCGGGAGCCAGGGCGAGATAGCGGGAGTATTCGGCTTCAGGGTCTCCGAAGCCGGCGATGAATTCACTGGCGGTAGGAGCCTGGGCGGGCTTGATCCACGCGAAGAGGGTCCAGGGAGAGCTGGCCTGGAGAACGGTGTCGTTTTGCGTGAGGGATTTCTGGAGGCCGTCGCCGCCGGTGAGGAAGACGGCGTTGAAGGGGCCATAGACGGGGGGCGTATTGGTGGGAAGATTTTCCGGGACGGTGAGCTGAGCGGCGGCGGTGATGGAGAGAGCGAGGAGGGCGGCGGAGAAGGCAGCAGTCAGTTTGAGCATTTTGGTTCCCGGATAACTTTACACCTGTAATTTTGGTTATGGGAACGTTATCGGGAGCTTTGATCCGGCCGAAGGATCTCGATGCGGAGCCGGGGCCGCGGACGCGGCGGTCGAAGGATGGCTTTTCGTTTGCTTTGGAAAAGTTGCGGTGCTAGGCTTCGGCTATCTCCCCACTTAGGTGTATCGAGGTCAACCAATGGTGTCGTGCTGTGTCGTTATTCCAATTCTGAATGAAGAGGATGCCGTTCAGGAGTTGTATGTCCGATTGAAAGCAGAGATGGAGAAGACGACTGGGCCGAATGGGGCCGGTTCGTTTGAGATCATCTTTGTGGATGACGGCAGCACCGATGGCTCGTTCCGGGTGTTGCGGGAGATCGCGGAGATTGACAGCCGGGTGAAGGTGATCAAGTTCCGCAAGCGGTATGGGAAGACGGCGGCGCTGGCGGCGGGATTTGAGCAGGCGCGGGCGAAATATGTCATCACGATGGATGGCGATTTGCAGCATGATCCCAGGGACATTCCTCGATTTCTGGAAAAGCTGGAAGAGGGCTACGACATTGTTTGCGGATGGCGCAAACGGCGCGTGGACAATGTATTTTTCCGGCGCATTCCATCGCGGATAGCGAACAAGGCGATGCGGCGGCTAAGCAAGGTGGAGATTGATGACTTTGGCGGCGGGTTCAAGGGATACCGGGCTTCGCTGCTGAAGGAGATTCCCCTGTATGGCGGGATGCAGAGGTTTATTCCGGCGCTGGCATCGAGCCGCGGAGCGCGGATTTGCCAGATTCCGATAGAAAATATTCCGCGGCGGTATGGGACGTCGCGGTATGGAATTTCGCGGGTGATCCCGGTGTTTTTTGATTTGTTCCGGATTCATTTTCTGCTGACGTACCTGCAGCAGCCGCTGCGGTTCTTTGGAGGCTCGGGAATGGTGATGCTGTTTTCGGGCATGGTGGGCGCCGTGGGGCTGGCCGCGATGCACTTTGCCGGAAGCAACCAGATTATGCATGAGCACGGGCCGCTGCTGGTGTTGTGCGCGGTGCTGATTATCGCCGGGATTCAGTTCATCATGATGGGGCTGCTGGGCGAGATGATTCTGTGGTTCAGCAACAGCAAGGGCGGAGAGACTCCGCGGGAATATGCGATTGCGGAAATATGCTCGGGTGAATTTCAAGTGCAGTTCGCTGATCCGGAAGAATAGCGAGAGGCGCGTCAGCCGGGACGATTGCTCAGCACGGATTTTCCCGCGTACTGGGCGATGACGTATCCTCCCTTGAGTTTCTTTGCATCCTCCGCATTGTCTGTTACGAAGAAAATTCTGCCGGGGCCATTCCAGAGTTTTGCGAAGGAAGCATCATCTTCAAAACGATGCGGCGCGTCGGCGAAGAGCGATCCATACCAGAGATTATTGACGCGGCCGTTGAGCATGTAGAGCGGCTGTCCGGTGTAGAAGCCGACACTGGAGGCGAGACTGTACTGTCCGTCGATGACGATTTTGTCGCCGGGATGGAAGTGCTTGTTGATGGCCTCAGCGAGGGGCTGGGAACCCATGATGGGATAGAAGGTCTTGTAGGCGGAATGAACGCAGGTGAGCACCAGGCACATGGCCACGGTGAGGACGATGTTGGACGCGTAATAGCGGCGGCGGATGCGGAGCCATAAAGCGAGCCCGGTCCCGATGAGCATTCCGATGGCTGTTCCGATCAGAGGGCCGCGGAAGAAGCCCATGGCGGAGCTGGTGAGGTCGTAGAGGTGTCCGAGAGCGCGGGCGTAATAAGCGGGATGCTCGACGAGCACCTGATAGAGTTCCTGACCTTTGGGTGGTGATGGAGCAAAGAGCGCGAAGTAAGCGCAGGGCAGGGCGACGGCCACGCCTATGGCGAAGAGAATCCAGGAACTGAGGCGGCCCCAAAAGACGGAGTCGTCACGCTGACGCTCTTCACGTGCGAGAAAGATACCGATGAGCAGCGCGATGGCGGGGACGGCAGGAAGCGTGTAATACCCCTGACGGGTGGAGAAGCTGAAGAACAGCGGGATGAGCAACGCCCAGATAAGGAGAAAGAGCCGGGGCGAGGTAGCGTAACGGGTGCGGTCCCGCCAGAGGTTACGGGCGGACCCGATGAGGAATATTCCCCAGGGAAACAGCCAGAGGAAGAGCAGGGTCCAGAAAGGGATGAGCGGGACTTTGTCGTAGTCGCGCGGGATGCGCTTGTTGAGGTAGCGGTTGATCTGCTCATTGACGAAGTAGAACCAGAACCAGCCTTTGGCCTGTCCTGAAGGGGGATTGCGAATGGCGGCGAGAATATGCCAGGGCAGGGCGGTGACCAAAATGACGCCGAGACACAGCAAGGGGCGCATTCGGAGCAGGTAATGAAGTTTTCGCACGCAGAGCAGGTAGACAATGAGGATTCCGACGGGGAAGACAAGGCCGATGAGGCCCTTGGTAAGCAGGCCCAGAGTGATGACACAGGCGAAGGCGATGACCTGCCAGGGCTCCGAGCGGCCCTTCTCCTGAACGCTGCGAACCATACGCAAGGCCAGATCGGCGGAGATGGTCAGCCATAGGGCGACCATGACGTCGGGAATGAAAAAGCGGGTAAAGACGTAAGGACCGACGCAGGTAGCCATGACGCATCCTGCGTAGAAGCCGGCCCGTTCGCCATAGAGGCGACGGGCAAAATAGTAGACGTAGAGGATGAGGGCAAGCACGGAAAGCGCGAGAGGCAGGCGCACCGCCCAGTCATGAACGCCAAAGATGTGGATGCTGAAGGCTCCGAGCCAGTAAGGCAGGGGCGGCTTGTCCAGATAGCGGATTCCGTCAACGTAGAGCGTGACGTAATGGTGGCGAGTCACCATTTCGCGGGCTGCTTCGACGTGGAGAGCGTCCATGTCGTCGAGCAGAGGAGGCGAGAAAATTCCTATGAATTGGGTGACGATCCAAACCGCGCAGAGCCAAAGCAGGGAGGTTGTGGTTCTTCGATCGAAACGCAGCGACACTTTTGAGGCTTTAGCAGGGGATTGATTGACGGGTATCACTATGGGGATTATTCCAAAATTTTGCGGCAGCAGCGAGTTTTGGAGCGCAGTTTAGAGACTTTTCTGTTGCGGAGGCGGGGCCGATCTGGAGCTAAACTGAGAGTAGATGATTCTTCCCTTTGTCCGCGACTTGCTTGCGGATTTGGAGCATTCCCCTTCTTTTGAACAGGCACGGAGGCATCTGGCCCTCGCGCGCGGGCGCAGGCGTGTTTCCGGACTGACCTCGACAGCGCGGGCGCTGTATTTGCCGCTGTTTGCGCGGGCGGCGGATGTGCCCGTTGTGCTGATTGTTGCGGACAACAAGGCTGCCGATGCGGCGCAGGTGGCGCTGCGGGCGGGGTGCGAGCTGACGGGGGCGATTGCGCCGAATCGGGTGCTGAAGCTGCCGTCGCATGATGTGCTTCCTTTTGAAAATATGTCGCCTCATGCGGAGATTCAGGAGGCTCGGGCGGCCACGCTTTGGAAGATGGCGTCGGGCAGGGCGTCGATGGTGATTGCTCCGGTGGAGTCGGCGGCGATGAAGCTGTTTCCGGCGCCGTTTTATGCGGGGCTGGCGCAGGTGCTGCGGCGGGGCGAGGAAGTGGATGTAGAAACGCTGCTGGCGCATCTGGCGAGCGTGGGCTATTCGCCCGCGGACATGGTGGAGATGCCGGGGCAGTACACGCGACGGGGCGGGATTCTGGATGTGTATTCGCCGGAAGCGGACAGGCCGGTGCGGCTGGAGTTTTTCGGCGATGAGATTGAGACGATCCGGAAATTTGATCCGGAGACGCAGCGGTCGTCGACGCACCTGGAAG
>JBOGMA010000271.1:0-5726 GCA_050746465.1 Acidobacteriaceae bacterium | reverse complement strand
CCTCCGGATCGGCCACCGACCGCTTGTATAGCTCCTCATACCCGTCCTCGCTGCCCACATGCGCCTTGGCTGCGAACTCCGCCGGCGGAGCAAACACGCGGTTTTCGCGAAGAATGGAGTCCAGATTGGGATGGGACGAAGTAGAGCTGGCCATAGCTGTTGTTTCCCGCCTTCAAAACAAAAATTAAGAGCGCAAAGACTCCTCACCACACTAAAACGCAACACAGCCCCACGCAAGCGATGCCCACCTTCGGCAAGATGCGCAATTCGCCAGACACGCAATCCTCATTTCTGGTGCAGGAAATTCGACGATACCTTGTAGTGATTAGGCTTGCCGGTAATGGCAATCGGAACCACCGCGCCCGCCTTCTTCTTCTTGAAAAATGGAGCCAGCGGCTTCAGCAGCAGCGACTTGAACCCGGTCTCCGCATGCGATATATCCGATTTCATCTTCATGGTGCCGTCCAGATGGACCGCCCCGCTGCTCAGGTTGTACCAGCCATGCAACTTCGCCTTCGCTCCCGGAACCTCGAACATCAAACCCCGCGTCGAAACCAGTCCATTCCGAATCGTCGCCGGCCCCTCAAGTGACGACAGCACGTCTGCGTCATCGTCCTGTTTTTCTCCCTGCGCCCTTTCACTGAATTGGGAAAGCATCTTCTCCGTCGAGGGAATCGTCACGCGCTCATCCGGCACATCAAAATGGCCTTCCATAGTCAGGCGCTTCAGGAATGCCGTGCCGGGGCCAGCAGGCGCAAGGTGCGCATGCGACTTCAGCCACACCACGCCTGTAATCGGAGAAGAATCATGAAGAAAGGGCCGCAGAACGTCCTGCGCGCGGCCTTTGGCGACAGTCAGGTCCATATCAATGACCTTGGGCCAGCCAACCATGTCGCCCCCGGCATGAATCGTGGTTTCTCCGGTTTTTACTGCCATGGTGTGGAGAACCACATCCGCATTCAGCCCGTTCACCGTGCATTGCAATGAGCCGCTCACAGCCGCTGGTCTGCCGTCGCTTACGGCGAAATCGGTGACGTTTGCCGTCGCATAACCCTCAATCGAGGTCAGTCTTCCGGAGAAATGCCCCTTCCCTGACATTGTCCCGTGCAGCTCCCCTACCTGATTTAAATTGGCAGGGCCGAAGGTAAACTTTCCTGACAGCGGCGTCGCGCCCAAATTCTTCGGAATCAATGGCCCAAAGCTGCCCCTGGCCACAATGTGGCCGGCAAGGGGCGCGGAATTCCGCATGTCGAGAAAGTAGGAAATCGGCTGCCCCATGCGCAAATTGCGGATGATGGCTTCCTTGATTGCATAGCTATACCGGCTGCCATCCGTGCGCATAATGTCGAGGACCGCCCTATGCACATGCAACTCCTGCACGCTCATCGACGGTCCTGCAAAGTCCGCGCTGCTGCCCACAGGAAAATCCTTCTGCAGCTCAGAACTTCCCATCGGAGGAATCACCAGGTGCAGCCCCACTATGTCCACCAGCATCACTCGTTTGCGAAGCAACAGCAGGTCCGTCCAGGTGCCCTGAACCACCAGATCCCTGGCGGAGCCAATCGGCGCACTCCCCGGACTCAGGTTGCGGCGCAGGGTTAGCTCTTTCGCTACAAATCCCGGATGAGGGAAGTAGGTGCGGCGATAATGGCTTATCGTAACTTTGCTGGCGAAAACCTGCTGCAGCAGCGGTTTCACGTTCCGATAACGATATGGCCAGTATTTCTCAGCAAAAAAACCACCCGTTACAGCGGCCGCGACGAAGAGAGCGCACAGTGCCCACACCAGCTTCTTATGCCGCCGCACTGAAAATCGAGTTACGGTTTGTTTCTCCGCTGGAATCACAGGTGAAAACCCCAGCCATGACCAGGGCTACTCTATTGGGATGCGTAACTCCTAAGGCTTAAACACCTCCCGCATGATCAAACGGTCCCACTCTTCACAACCCAAACGCATTCGCGTACCGTCAAATCACGTCTGATCGTTATGCACGTTTGCCGAGCACTCTGGATTGCAACTCTCTCCCTCCTCCCGCTCCTCGCTGGTGGCCAGCAAATGGCCGCTCCGCAAGCGCCGCCGTCGATCATCGGAACGATCACCGATGTCCAGAACAGTGCTATTTCCGGGGCCGAGGTAACGCTCGAGGGACCAGCACCCTCCGATCACGCCACGCGCAAAACCAACGATCAGGGCTTCTTTACATTTCCAAATCTTCGTCCCGCGACTTCGTATCACGTGATCGCCGCCGCCAAAGGATTCGCAGACTGGACCTCGCCGGCAATTGTGCTGCAACCGGGGCAGCAATTGGATCTTGGGGATATTCAGCTTAATATTGCCGTGGTCCAAACTACCGTTACGGCTGTTTCCACCGAGGAGATCGCAACGCGAGAGGTGAAGGCTGAGGAACATCAGCGCGTTATTGGTATCTTTCCGAATTTCTTCGTTACCTACTCGCCCAATCCCGCGCCACTCACTCCAAAGCTGAAGTTCCGGCTCGCGGTGCGGGCCACGATCGATCCAGTAAATTTTCTCGGGATCGCGATCTTCGCCGGAATGGGCCAGGCCGGCAACACGCCCGACTACCAGCAGGGCGCAGTGGGCTACGCACAGAGATACGGAGCCTCGTACGCAGACAGCTTCACCAACATTATGATCGGTGGAGCCATTCTTCCCTCGCTCCTCCACCAGGACCCGCGCTACTTCTACAAGGGAACGGGGACCATCAAGTCCCGCATCCTGAACGCTGCAGCCTTTGCCATCCTCTGCAGGGGAGACAATGGCCGCTGGCAGCCGAACTACTCAAGCATTGGCGGAGACCTGGCGTCGGCGGCCCTGTCCAACATTTATTACCCTCCGAGCAATCGCGGCGCGGCGCTCGTCTTCGATAACGCGCTTCTGGGGATGGGGGGACGAGTGGCCAGCGATCTCGCTCAGGAATTTGTGTTCAAGAAGTTCACCACGCGGAAGCATAAGTAACATGCCGCGAATTCGCGCCTAGCGCGATTCCACCAGCACCGGCATTTTGGCTGCTTGTTTCCGCCGCACGCGCAGGTTATCAATGGCGTAATCGATGAAGCGTGGTTCGAAATGTGGATCCTGGCCGGTAAAGCGGCACGTGGCCAGTACCTGATCGGTAATGAATCTGGGGTGGTAGGCGGCCAGTTCCAGTCCCTTTTCTACCGTGATCTTACGAACGATGAGGTCGAGGATCTTGTCGGACAAAGCAATGTTCTGCTTGCGGCATTCCCGCTGGAAAATCTCTTCGAAGTGCTCCCGGCTCGGTGATCCTACTTCAATTTTGTACGGCAGCCGCCGCAGAAACGCAGGATCCATCAGGTCTTCAGGATCGAGATTGGTCGAAAAGATAACCAGTTCCTCAAACGGAATGCTGAAGCTCTTGCCGGTGTGCAGTTTCAGGTAGTCGACGCGGCTTTCCAGCGGGACAATCCAGCGGTTCAGCAGGTCGGTGGGGCTGACCAGCTGACGGCCGAAGTCATCAATGAGGAAGCAGCCGCCAAGAGCCTTCATGTGCAGTGGGGCCTCGTAGAAGCGAGCCGTAGTGTTGAAGCGCAGGTCGAGCATTTCCAGCGTCAGTTCGCCGCCGGCAATCACGAACGGTCGTCTGCAGGGAATCCAGCGCATGTCGAAAGCGTCCTGGCGTAGCAGCGAGAGGGCGCCCTTATCGGCCAAATGCGCGGAGCGGATGGGAACATGCACGGCGGGGTCAAACATGCGGATGATCTGGCCTTCCACGAGCACCGCATAGGGGACATAGATCACGTCGTCGAATACGCCGGCAAAGCGCATGGCAACAGAAGTTTTCCCATTTCCCGGCGGGCCGTACAACAACATGGCGCGGCCCGAATTGAGGGCCGGACCAGCTTGCTCCACGATCCTTTCCTCGAAGATCAGGTCGCGAATCGCCTCTTTGATGCGCGCGTAGCTCACGACCTCATTGGTAACCTTTTGCAAACTGACACGCTCGCAGAATTCATCCAGCGTGACCGGTGCGGGCCCCGCGTATCGGCCTTGCTGCAGAGCGTCGATCGCCCATCGCTTGCCTTGCTCGGTGAAGGCATAGCTCATCTCGGCCATGTTGCTTGCCTCTCGCGTGCCCAGCGTCCGCAGCAGTTGGCGATCCACGGCCATTTGCACCAGGTCCAACACAACGTGATAGGGGAGCCGAATGGAATCGACAAATTGATGCACACTTTCCAGGCGGCCCGCATAAATGAGTTTCATCAGGAGCGTCAGCATTTCGCCTGGATCGATGCCGGTCGCAGTGAGGTTCTCCGGCTCCGCGGGCATCCGGTGAAGAAATTCATTGAGCGCCTGCACCGAAAGAGCACCCATCGCCACCAAATGATCTCCGAGCCGCCCTCCACGCTCCTGTTGCGCGGTGAGCGCTTGCGCGACCTGCTCCGCTGTCACCAACCGAGCCCGAACCAGCAAATCTCCCAACTGCATACGCGCCATAATGGCCTCCCGGGAGCAGCGCATCTGGCTTTTCCCCAAAGGGACACATCGGCCTCATCGACCGTTCCCTTGAGGGAGTTTCATATTCCATTGGTGACCGGGGTGCTGCCGTGTATGATCTGCTCGCGACAACTGAAGCCGTCGGTGATGATCAGAGTGTCGCGTTCCGTTGCCTTGCGGTGATTCCACGCTGGATAAATTGATTGGCATGGAATGCGGGCTGGAAATATGCAGAGCGGCGAAGGTGCTGCGCTGCAACGCGCCGATAAGAGGCGACTAAACTACTTTTCCGCGCCCGGCGACTTTCCACCGATCAACCACCTGGTCGCCGGATACGAGATATACCTGGTCCTGCAAATTGATGCATGGGCAGATATGGTTGGGCACAACTCTAAGCCGCTCCCCAAGCCGGATGGTCGCGCCATCAGAAATCGCCAGATGTCCGTGTTCTTCAGAGAGTCCCTCGATGATGCACTCGGGATGTTCCAAAATGTAGCCGTGGTGCTTCCCATCTCCGGAATGCAGCGTATCCGAAGTAAGCGTCTTGCTGCCGGCATCAATGATGGCGCGGCCCGGCACGCTTGTGCTGACAACCGTAGTTAAGATGGTAGCGGCGCAATCAGCATAACTGACAGACTCGGCATCGACGGTATTTCGATCGTTGAAGACGTAGGTCCCGGGGCGGATTTCTGTGACGCCATGAAAATGGTGGCTCTGGAAGGCAGCGGGCGTATTTCCGCCGCTGACCAGCGGATAAGGGACTTGAGCCGAATCCAGCATCGCATACAGCCGGTCCAGCCGTTCGTTCTCGCGGGCAATGTCCTGCTCCCGGGTGGCCTGGGTGCCCAGGATGTGACCTGGGTAAACCGATATGCCTTCCCAGCGAATGTTTGGGAGATCACGAATTCGCTGAGCGGTTTCCATCGACTGTTCTTCCAAAGTAAGCCCGCAGCGCCGCAAACCGGTGTCAAACTCAAGCCGAATCCCTATCTCAACACCTGCGGTTTTAGCCGCGTTGGAAATACCTTCGGCGACGGCGAGCGAGTCCATCGCGACCGCTATCCTGGCGCGCTTTGCGATGTCAGCGAGACGCTTCCATTTGCTTTCGCCCCAGAGAGGATACACGATGACGATGTCATCCAGACCAGCGTCAGCCATTACTTCAGCCTCGCCCAGCTTGGCCACCGTAATGCCGGGAGAGCCATAGCGAACTTGCATCCTCGCGATTTCCGGCATTTTATGCGTCTTGG
>JBOGMA010000270.1:0-4649 GCA_050746465.1 Acidobacteriaceae bacterium | reverse complement strand
GAACACTATCCTGCTTGCAACCGGCGGCCGCCGCCCCGGCTGGTCCGATTACGGATTCCTCGCGCTCGATGCTTTGGCTCCGATCGCTGGCGGCCTTATCGCCGGTCATCTCTTTGCGGTCTCACCGGTGCTCGTGATGGTCTTCCTCAGTCTCGCCGCCGGATCGTTCCTCTTCACTGCGATCTTCGGCCTGTTTCCCGAGGCATGGCAGCACGGCCCTCGCAATCTCCTCCCCTGGCTCGGAGTAGCAGGCTTGGCGCTCATCTTCTGCCTCACCCGGCTGGTCGGCTCGCTGGGTTAAAGCTGCTTGTTCGAGTGGAGTGACATTGGTCGTGGCGAACAGAGCAACGTTCGTTTCCAGACCGGAGTCAACGGGGCTTTACAAAATAGAAAGCAGTATTTCACTCTCTGTTTCAATGTTCCTAAGCTTGATCGCTGGTGTATATTCGAGGATTATGCGCTCCCTCTCTTCAAAATTGCGCGCTCGCTCCACCTGGCTGGCTCTGGTTGGAATTATCTGCGTCGCGCTGATTTTGACGGTTGGAGTCGTGCAGGTGGTGCATAGCCATCCGTCCGGGCATATCGATCCCGATTGCGCCCTATGCGTCACCGCGCACCAGGCCGTTCAGGTTGTTGCGCTCATCACACTGGATATATCCAGCCAGCCCATCGAGCATGTTGCGCCGGAGCCCGTAGTCCAGCTTCCCCGTCGCACCTTCTTCTACCGGCTCGACTGCCGTCCTCCGCCCGCTGAATCCATCTACGCCTAGCATCGTCCACAAAAAGGTATATCCGCTGCAATAGCCGCGCCTGTTCTTTCCAGTAAGAAAGAAGAACGCGCGCCCTGTTTGCCGCTGGATATGGAAGCCTTTGGAACGACGCTCTACGCAGACCCAACTCCAAAATTCAGCCAGTTCCATGGAGGTCGTTTTATGCGCGCACTCATCCGATGCGCTGTCTTCTTTCTGCTTGCACTGTTTTCGCAGGCGGCCGTCTCTTCCTTTGTCTTTGCCCAAGCCACCGGCAGTGCGGGAGCCATCACCGGCACCGTAACTGATGCCTCGGGCGCCGTGATTCCCAACGCGACCGTTTCAGTCATTAACCCGGTTAGCGGATACAGCCGCTCCACCACTACCGACGCTTCCGGCCAGTACCGCTTCGTCAACGTGCCGCTCAATCCCTACCACATGGTCATTACCGCCAAGGGATTTGCGGCCTTCACGCAGGACGTGGACGTAAGCTCCGAAGTGCCCATCGCCCTGAAGAACAGCCTCAGCGTGGGCGCGGCTGCAACCACCGTTACGGTCACGGGCGAGGACCTCATTGAAAACGACTCCACGCTGCACACCGACATCGACCGAGGCATGTTCGCCAAAGTTCCGCTTGAAAGCCAGTCCTCATCCCTGAGTTCGCTCGTCACTCTCGCCTCGCCCGGCGTCGCTGCTGACTCCAACGGGCTCTTCCACGGCTTGGGCGATCATGCCTCCAACTCATTTTCCATTGACGGCCAGCCCATCACCGACCAGCAAAGCAAAGTCTTTTCCAACCAGCGTCCGTCCAACGCCGTTCAGTCCATCCAGGTCATCTCTGGCGCGCCTCCGGCCGAGTACGGTGACAAGACCAGCCTCGTCATCAACGTCACCACCCGCTCCGGCGAAGGCGTCACCACGCCCACCGGCAGCATCACCACGTCCTACGGAACGTTTGGCTCCGCTACCGGAGGCGTCGATCTAAGCTATGGCGGCAAAAACTGGGGCAACTTCTTCGAAGCCGACGGGCTCAACACCGGACGCTTCCTCGATCCGCCCGAGTTTAGGGTCTTCCACGACAAGGGAAACGAGCAAAATCTTTTCGACCGTATCGACCGCCAGTTCACGCCCGTCGATTCCATGCGCCTCAGCCTGAACTACAGCCGGTCGTGGTTCCAGACGCCCAACTCCTACGACAACCTCAACGTCTCGAATGTCGTCAGCGACGGCGCAAGCGCCAATCCTGTTTTCGCTAACGTCGGCAATGCCGACCAGCGTTCCAAGATTGAGACCTTCAACATCGCGCCCGAGTACACCCGCATCATCGGCGCAAACGCCGTCTTCAACTTCGGGCCTTACATCCGCAGGGACTCCTACAACTACTATCCCAGCGGCAATGCTCTCGCCGACATGGGTCCGATTCAGAGCCAGACCATCAGCCAGAACCGCACATTGACCAACGCGGGCGTTCACACCGACTACTCCTATGACAAGGGCCGCAACAACATCAAAATAGGAGCCGTCTACGAGCAGACCTTTCTGCGCGAAAACGATCATCTGGCCGTCGTCGCCTCCACCTTCAACGCGCCCTGCGTGGACGCCGGCGGAAATCCGGTACCCGGCTACAGCGATCCTTCGCAATGCGCCGGAGCCGTCGCGCCCAACCCCGACTACCTGCCCATCCTCGCGCCGTATGACCTGACGCGCGGCGGCGGCTACTTCAGCTTTTATGGACATACCGATGTCAAGGAGCTCGCCCTCTATGCCGAAGACGAGATCAAGGCCGGAAACTGGCTCTTCAATCTCGGCGTCCGCGGCGACTTCTACAACGGGCTCACCGTAGCTCGTCAGGCAGAGCCGCGCCTCGGCGTCGCCTACAACATCAAGCCGACCAACACCGTGCTCCGTGTCTCCTACGCGCGCACGCTCGAAACTCCCTTCAATGAGAATCTGGTGCTTTCAAGCGAGGGCTGCACCAGCGATGTTCTGTCGCCGCTGCTCGCCTGCACCCCCGGAGTTTCCGGCAACCTGCAGCCCGGCTACCGCAACGAGTTTCATGCCGGGCTCCAGCAGGCCTTCGGCAAATACCTCGTCGTGAGCGGCGACTATATCTGGAAGTACACCCACAACGCCTTTGACTTCAGCGTGCTCGGCAACACGCCCATCACCTTTCCCATCGACTGGCACAACTCCAAGATCCCGGGCTTCGCGCTGCGCGCCGATGTCCCCAACTTCCATAACATTTCGGCCTTCGTCGTCATGTCCTCGGTCGCGGCGCGCTTCTTCCCGCCGCAGACTGCCGGAGCCGGTGCAACCGTCGGCCAGAGCGGATATCCGTTCCGCATCGACCACGACGAAAAATATAACGAAACCACTCACGTGCAGTATCAACTGCCGGGTCGCCGGCTGCCGTGGATCGGCTTCAACTGGCGTTACGACAGCGGCCTCGTCGCCGGATCGGTGCCCTGCTACAATGCCACCGGCCCCAACAGCCTCTGCAACCCCGACAACGGAGGCACATCCATCACGCTTCCCGATGGACGCCCCGGTGTCGATCTCAGCGGTCTCACCCCCGACCAGCAGTTCGAAGCCGGACTCGCCTGCGACGGCGTGCGCGCCACACCAACTTCCGGCTTCACCACCTGTGACGCCGCCGGATTCACCTCCAAGCTCGTCAGCATTCCCGCGCCCGGGACCGAGGACGATGACAAGGCCCCGCCGCGCATCGCGCCGCGCAGCCTTTTCGATATGTCCTTCGGCGCGGACAATCTCTTGCTAGGCGACCGGTACCGATGGAGCCTGCGCCTGACCGGCGTCAACATCACCAACAAATATGCGCTCTATAACTTCCTATCGACCTTCAGCGGCACGCATTACGTAACTCCGCGCGCCCTAACCGCCGAAGTCGGATTCCACTTCTAAGGCATATCGCCTGAGCCGGCTTCCGCATCCGGAGGCCGGCTCCGGGGTTTCCCGCGGAGGCCGTTATGGCGGAATCGAAAATTCTGGGCAGAGGCAGCAAACGGCGCGTCGCGCAGATCCGGTGGAAGCGCTGGGAGATCGTGCATGCCGTCATCCTTTTCCTCCTGCTCGCCATCCTCAGCGTATGGCTCGCCGTCTGGTTCGAAATGCATCATTTGGACTAGCGCTAACTCGCGATAAGGTGTGAGGAAGTACCAAGGAGACGCCGTTGGGGCGGCCACGTAGTCCTTTATTCAGTCGTTATCCGATTGGCAATGAGAACGAAAAAACAGAGCCCTGCCCGAGTTGACTAGTTACCTCAATTGCGCCGCCATGCGCTTCCACGATTGCCTTCGCGATCGCCAGGCCCATGCCGGTCCCGTGCACACGGTAGCGCTGGCTTTGGCCACGATAGAACTTGTCGAAAATCATCATCCGCTCCAGGTCGTCAATTCCCGGCCCATGATCAGCGACGCTGGTGATGAGCTTTCCGCGCTCCACTCCCGCACTTACAAAGATCGGGCTTCCCGGTGGAGAGTACTTGGCGGCGTTTTCCAGCAGATGTTGGAGGACCTTCGCAATGCGTGTGATATCCATGACAACATGCGGCAATGCGTCCGGCACCAGAATCTCCACGCGTCGCTGAACATCCAGCGGCAATTCAGTAAGTGCTTCATCCAATGTTTCGCGGATACTGTGCGGCGCCAGTTCGAGTTTGACCTCGTGGGCATCCAGCTCGGCCATCTCCACGGCCTGACCAACGAGACGGTTCAGCCGCTCATGCCTCTTCTTCGATGAGCGTCATGAGTTCCTGGCGTTGCTCAGGATTGAAGCTCGCATTGGAACGCAAACTTGTAATTGAGTCCAGAATCGCTGTTAAAGGCGTGCGAAGCTCATGCGTTACTGAGTCCAGCAGCGCATTTCTCAGCCGCTCACCCT
>JBOGMA010000269.1:0-5620 GCA_050746465.1 Acidobacteriaceae bacterium | reverse complement strand
AAGCAACACCAGGCGCCCTACGAACTCGTCCGCATGGTCGCCAAGGCTGGCAAGCTGCCCGTCCCCAACTTCTCTGCCGGAGGCATCGCCACCCCCGCCGACGCCGCCCTCATGATGCAGCTAGGGGCGGAATCCGTCTTCGTCGGCTCCGGAATCTTCATGAAGGAGCGCGCCACCCCGCTCGACGTAAGCCTCGACCATAAGGGCGGTCCCAACAACCCTGAAGAGCGCGCCGAAGCCGAATCCCGAGCCAAAGCCATCGTCATTGCCACCACGCACTTCAATGACCCCAAGATTCTCGCCGAAGCCGCCGAGCAGGTCACCGGCTCCATGAAAGGCCTCGCCGTCTCCGCCATAGAAGAAAAGGAACTCCTGCAAACAAGGGGCTGGTAAGCTCTGGAGTCAAGGAGGACACCATGCATGTTGAATTTGATCTTCCCGACGAAATCGCCCAGGCTCTGGACGCGCCCGATCTCTCCCGCGCCGCGCTTGAAGCCATAGCGGCCGAGGGCTATCGCACGCGGAAGCTGGGCCGCGGACAGGTAGGGCGCATTCTCGGCTTCAGGACTCCTATGCAAACGGATGCTTTTCTCAAAGAGCGTGACATTCCTCTTAACTACACAATGGAAGATCTGGAGCAGGATATGGAGACCAATCGGCGGCTCTTCGGGAAGACCCTACAGTCAAAGCGCCCCGCATGATCGTTGTTTCAGATACCTCTCCACTCAATTATCTCGTCTTGATTGGCCACATTGATCTTCTTCCAAGGCTCTATGAGCGGATAGTGATTCCGCGCGCTGTGTTGAGTGAACTGTCTGCGGACAAGGCTCCGAAACCCATAAAGCGATGGATTCAGCATCTGCCGAACTGGATTGTGATCAGTGAAGCCGTCAATCAGGACCCTTCGCTTTTCTACCTGGATAGGGGCGAGCAGGACGGAATTGCACTTGCTCAGTCAATCCATGCGGACATCATTTTGCTCGATGAATTCGAGGCCAGAGAAGCGGCGAAGGCAAGAAACGTTCCTATCACTGGAACTCTGGGCGTGCTTCTCACGGCTGCTGAGAACGGATGGATCAATTTCCCGAAAGCGCTGGAGGACCTGCGAGCTACCAATTTTCGCGCAGCTTCCTCTTTGATCGACCGGCTGCTGGAGCAAAATAAGAAGTAGCAATCATCATCAGGAATCATCTTGACGCAAACCACCAACCAGTCCCCGAGCATAGGCGTCCTCGCCCTCCAGGGCGACTTCGAAGCCCACACCCTCGCGCTACGCGAAGCCGGAGCCGACCCAATCCTAGTCCGCCGCCCCGAGCAGCTATCTGAAATCGACGGCCTCGTCATCCCGGGCGGCGAATCAACCACCTTCCTCAAATTCCTCGAGCGCGACGGCTTTCTCGCCTCGCTCCAGCAATTCGTCCGCACCAAACCCACCTTCGGAACCTGCGCCGGCTGCATCCTCCTCGCAAAGGAAGTCCTGCACCCATCGCAGCCCAGCCTCGGCGTCCTCGACGCCACCGTCGAGCGCAACGCCTACGGGCGCCAGATCGACAGCACCATCGAAACCGCGCCCACCAAACTCCCCGGCGGCCCGCTGGAAATGGTCTACATCCGCGCCCCGCGCATCGTAAGGACCGGCCCGGCCGTCAGAGTCCTTGCCCAGCGCGACAACTTCCCTGTCCTCATCGAGCAGGACAACCTCCTCGCCGCAACCTTCCACCCCGAACTATCCGCCGACCGCCGCGTCCACCAGCATTTCGTCGAACTGGTCCGCGCCCGAGCTGCCAGAAGGTCCTGAAATGCTTCTCGCTCTCAGCCTGCTCGAAACCGCCCGACACGTTGCATGGATGCCGCCGGACGGCGCGCTCGGCGGTCCCCTCGTCGACCGGCTCATGTTCTGGAACCTCATCGCGATCGTCGTCGCCGCCGTCGTCGCGCATCTCTGGCTCGCCTTCGCCATCCTGCGCCGCCGTGGGTCCTCGCGCCGCTTCCCCAGCATCATCCGCTGGAGCCTCATCGGCGTCTTCTGCGTCATGTACGCCTGGATGGCTCTCACCGCCCAAAATCTCTGGGCCGCCAACCGATTTACCGGACCCTCCCTCACCGCCATGCACGTTGAAGTCGTCGGCGAACAGTTCCAGTGGTACTTCCGCTATCCCGGCACGGACTTCACCTTCGGAACCGTGCGCCCGCAGCTCATTGACGCCGCCGCCGGCAACCCGCTCGGCATCGACCCGCGCGACCCCAACGGCAAAGACGACATCGTCTCCAGCATCCTCGTCCTCCCCGCAGGCCGCGAAGTCGATCTCCAGCTCCGCTCCCTCGACGTCATCCACGGCTTCTTCATCCCCGGCATGCGCATCAAGGAAAACACCGTCCCCGGCCTCATCCTGCATCTCCACTTCACGCCAGAAAAGCTCGGAACCTACCCCATCCTCTGCACCCAGGTCTGCGGAGCCGGCCACGACCGCATGCAGGCGCGCCTCATGGTCGTCTCTCCCGCCGACTACACCGCCTGGCTCGCCACCCGCGAGCGCGCCCGCCAGCAACAGGAGGCCGGCGAATGAGCACCAGCCGTCCAGGCACTCGGATTCTTTCCCACGTCTTTACGACCGATCATCGTAAACTCGGAATCCTCTATCTCTATCTCTCCCTCGCCGCCGTCATCGTCGGAACCATCCTCTCGCTCATGATGCGCATTCACCGCGTTTGGCCGAACATGATGGTACCCGGCATCGGTCTCATCAAGCCCGAAGACTATCTCGCCATGGTCACCATGCACGGCACGCTCATGGTCTTCTTCGTGCTGCTCATCGCGCCCCAGGCCGGATTCGCCAATCTCGTCCTCCCTGAGCAAATCGGCGCGCGCCGCATGGCCTTCCCGCGCATCAATGCCGCCGCGTTCTGGATCTCCGTCGTAGCCTTCCTCGTTCTCATCTCCGGAGCCCACGTCAAGGGAGGCTCCGCCATCTCCGGATGGTCCAGCTATCCCCCGCTCAGCGCGCTCCCCGCCGCCGGTCCCGGCCAGGGACTCGGCATGGACCTCTGGCTCATCAGCATCGCCATCTTCTGCATTGCGTCCTGGCTCAGCGCCGTCAACTTCCTCGCCACCATCCTCGGCGAGCGCCGCGCCGGAATGACCTGGTCACGCCTCCCCATGACCGTCTGGGGATGGCTCGTCACCTCCATCCTCAGCCTGCTGATCTTCGCCGTGCTCCTCGCCGCCGCCGTCCTGCTGTTTTCCGACCGACACTTCGGCTCATCCTTCTTCATCCCCATGGGCGACATGATCGACGGCCGCATCGTCGGCCACGGCGACGGCTCGCCGCTGCTCTGGCTGCATCTCTTCTGGTTCTTTGGCCACCCCGGAACCTATCTCGCCGTCCTCCCCGGCATGGGACTCGCCACTTCCCTCTTCGCCAACTTCACCCGCCGCCGCTTTGCCGGCTATAAGGTCATGGCCGGCGGACTCGTTGCCATCGGCGGCCTCGGTCTCCTCGTCTGGGGACACCACATGTTCGTCAGCGGCATGAACCACTATGCCGGATCCGCCTTCGCGCTCATCTCCATGGCCATCGCCGTCCCCAGCACCATTGAGGTCATCGGATGGCTCGCCATGCTCTGGGGTGGCGGGTTCCGCCTGAAGACCCCAATGCTCTTCGCCCTGGGGTTTTTGTCGTTTTTCATTGTTGGAGGACTCAGCGGCCCCATCCTCGCCCAACCCGCGCTCGACACCTACCTCCACAACACCTTTTTTGTCGTCGCCCACTTCCACATGGTCATGGGAATGGCCGGTATTTTCACCCTCTTCGCCGGGGTGTATTATTGGTTCCCGCTCATGACCGGACGCATGATGAACGAGACCCTGGGCAAACTGCATTTCTGGATATCTCTCATCGCCGCCTACGGCACTTTTCTGCCCATGCATTTTGCCGGACTGGCCGGCGAACCGCGCCACTACGACCGCCTCGCCGGCCCGGCAACTTCATTCCACATGCTCATTCCCCTCGAACGCGGCATCACATATTCAGCAGGGCTTTTAGCCGCGGCGCAGCTCATCTTCTTCTGGAACGTGTTCGCCAGCGCGCGCCGCGGTCGGCTCGCTGAGGAAAACCCGTGGCAGGCCTCCACGCTCGAATGGGCCGATGAGCCAGCCGTGGGAAGAATTGAAGTAGGACCGTATGATTACGAACTCGAATCCGGCGGCAAAGGCTTCCATCCGCAGTGGGAGACGGCTGTCAAAGGAGAGTAATCTTTAGATGGGAAAGGGAGTGGGGTATGCCAGCCACTTTCACACGCAATCAGCAGGTTGAGGTCGTTCGGAAAGACCCCGGAACAGGCGGCAAACCGCCGCTTGACCGAAGGCCAACCGGCGGCGGCGGTGAAGGCGACAATTGGGGAGACCACTCGGAAGGCCATCACGGCCCGCGCGAACTCCTCATCCGCTACCGCCTCGGCGTCATCTTCGCCCTCGCCGGCGACCTCATGTTCTTCGTCGCTTTGGTCAGCGCCTTCTTCGTCCGGCAAAGCACCGGCCACTTCGACGTGCACGACAATTTCATCAACGACTGGCGTCCGCTGGCGGTGCCCACCATCCTCTGGTTCAATACCGCCGTCCTCATCCTCAGCGGACTTACAGTGGAGATGGCGCGCCGCCAGATGTTTCGCGAAGTCGATGTGATGGAAGAGTGGCTCGGCCTGGGCCGTCCCGCCGTTAAGCGCGCCGCGCCCTGGCTCGGCGCAACCCTGGTGCTCGGCATGGCCTTTCTCGGCGGCCAGTGGATCGCCTGGGAGCAGCTCGTCCACGAAGGCTACCGCTTCCTCTCAGCCGACCCCAGCAGCCACTTCTTCTACCTCATCACCGGAATCCATGGAGTGCACTTGCTCTTCGGCCTCTTCGCCCTCGCCGGAGCCTTCATTGGTCTCTTTACCCTGAAAAAAGTCGAGTACCGCCAGGTCGCCGTAGACTGCGCCGCATGGTACTGGCACGCCATGAGCATCTTCTGGGTCTTCCTCTTCGTCCTGCTGGAGTTCTTCCAGTAGTAACCTTGTTGTAAATGGTGCGAACTGCCCAAGCTCTTCCAATGATGTCGAAACGAATGCTGAAACGCCTCAGCCTCCTCGCCGCTCTCGCCGTCGTCTTTCTCCTGCCCACCCCCAGCTTCGCCTGCAGCGCCTGTCGCGACGTAAGCGCCGGCTCCGCCCCTCAGGCCCGCGCCGGTCTCCGCAAAGGAATCCTCGTCCTCGGAATCCCCGCCGCTGGCATCTTCACCGGAATCCTCATTCTCGCCTTCAAAATCAAACCCGGCCGTCAATAAGCCTCCACCTCCCGCGATGTCATCCTGAGCAAAGCGAAGCACCTGCGGTTCCCCTAGGTCAGCACAAATCCCGAACCCCGGGCTCACCCGCAACGCTTTGTCAAGCCCCCAATTTCCCAAGCCGCTGATTCCAAAAAGAATAAAGTTCCAAAAAAATGCATTTGAATTATTCGAACTTGGTATTCTGAACTTATAGGGTGCAATTCGGGTATGGATGGAAGGGCGTAGCTGGCGAGCTGCGCCCTTTCTTTTTGTGGGTGCCTATTCGGGGTGTGGGTGCACCATATCTCGCAGAGATATGG
>JBOGMA010000268.1:0-6393 GCA_050746465.1 Acidobacteriaceae bacterium | reverse complement strand
GCGGGCAGATGAATGGTCTCAAGATGAGAGCCGGATTTTTGTTCTTCGCTCATAGTTCCTATCGACCGAGAATGTAGACGACGGTGAAGACGACAACCCATACGGCGTCGACAAAATGCCAGTAGAGCGCCAGCACCTGAATACGCTCGCTATGCTCCTCATTGACTTTGCCGAGGAGGGTGAAGATGAGCACGGTGGTGAGGCCGATGAGTCCGAACAGAACGTGCGTGGCGTGCAGACCGACCAGCGAATAAAAAGTGGTTCCGAAAAGATTGGTGGAGATGGTGAGGTGCTTGTTGAAGATGAGGTCCTGCCACTCGAGTCCGGTATAGACGAGAAAGATGACGCCGAGGACGAGCGTGAGCGCCCAAAGGGCTCCGAAGAGCTTGATCTTATTGCGTTCGAGCGCTCGCTCGGAGAGCCATATCACGAAGCTGCTGGAGAGCAGGCAGATGGTGGCGATGACGGGAACTTCGAGAACGTCCCTGGGCTGGGGGCCGTAGAGGCTTTTCCCGATGTAGAAGATGTAGGCGACGACGAAGATGGTGAAGATGGCGGACTCGCCAATGATCAGCCCGAACATGGCGATGCGTCCGCGCGAAGGAAGGTTCCATTCGGTGGGCGAGGGCGGTGCGTTGGGGATGAGAGAGGTCGCGCTCATTATTCGTAATTCCAATCCGGATCTTCAGGGTGTTTGAGATCCCAAAGTGGGCGGCGGCTTTTGACTTCCGGTTCAACGGCGAAGTTATAGATGGGTGGGGGCGAGGTGGTGGACCATTCGAGTGTCCAGGCATCCCAGGGATCGTTGCCGGCCACTTTGCCCTTCTTGAGGGACCAGAAGACGTTATAGGCAAAGATGAGGACGGCGATGGCCTGAATGGCTCCGCCGATGGAGATGATCATGTTGAGGGTTCCCCATCCGCGGTCGGGCTCGTAGTTGTAGATGGAACGGGGCATGCCCATGAGTCCAACGAAGTGCATGGTGTCAAAGGTGACGTGGAAGCCGATGAGGAAGAGCCAGAAGTGCCATTTGCCGAGGGTCTCGCTCAACATGCGGCCAGTGGCCTTTGGGAACCAGTAGTACATACCGCCGAAGACGGCGAAGATGATGGAGCCCACGAGCATGTAATGGAAGTGAGCGATGACGAAGTAGGAGTTGTGAAGCTGCCAGTCGAAGGGCGCAATGGAGAGGATGATGCCGGTGAGGCCCGCAATGAGGAACTGAAAGAGGAATCCGGTGAGGAAGAGCATGGGGACCTTGAAGCGGATTTTGCCGCCCCACATGGTGGCCAGCCAGTTGAAGATCTTGATGCCGGTAGGGACGCCGACCAGTTCCGTCGAGAGGACGAAGAAGGTGTTGTCCACCGAGGTCATGCCGACGGTGAACATGTGGTGGGCCCAGACGCCGAGGCTGATGAATGCAATGCCGACGGAAGCGGCGACCATGGCCGGGTATCCGAAGATGGGCTTGCGGGAGAAGACAGGGATGACTTCATTGGCGATGGCGAAGGCCGGGAAGACGAGGACGTAGACTTCGGGGTGGCCGAAGATCCAGAAGAAGTGCATCCAGACGACGGCGGAGCCGCCGGCCTGGGTATTGAAGAAGTTGCCGCCGAGATAGCGGTCGATGGTGAGCATGATCTGCGCGGCGGTGAGCGGAGTGATGGTGATGAGGAGCAGTCCGCTGACGACGAGCATGAGCCATGCGAAGAGCGGCATGCGGAAGAGCGTCATGCCTTTGCAGCGCATGGAGATGACGGTGGCGATGATGTTGATGGCGCCGCCGATGGTTCCGATGCCGGTGACGATGAGCGAGAGGGCCCAGTAGTCAACGCCGTGGCCGGGTGAAAAGGCGCGCGAAGTCAGCGGCGCGTAAGCCCACCAAGTAACGTCGGGAGCGTTGCCGACGCCGTAGAGGCCGCTTCCGCCGATGAAGCTGTAGTAGAGCATCATTCCGCCGAAGGCGGTTATCCAGAAGCTGAAGGCATTCAGGCGGGGGAAGGCCATGTCTCGCGCGCCGATTTGCAGCGGAACGATGTAGTTGGCGAGGCCGAACAGGAACGGCATACCCATGAGGAAAACCATGGTGGTGCCGTGCATGGTGAAGAGACGGTTGTAGGTGTCGGGCGCAAGGAAGTGGCTGTCGGGCGTGGCCAACTGGATGCGGATGGCGATGGCTTCTGCGCCGCCGACGAGCAAGAAGAAGACGGCGTAAATCAGATACAGGAGTCCCAGCTTTTTGTGGTCCACGGTTGTGACCCACTCGTGCAGCACCTCGAGCCAGGTTTTCTTCACGAGGTGCTGGGGCGTCAGATCAAGGGTGCCGGAAATCGGAAATGTCTGGTCTGCCATCGTTGTTCTCTACTTCAATGTCTCCAGATAATCGGTGAGCTCGTCGAGTTGCTGATCGTTCAGCTTCATGGCGGGCATGAGGGAGCCGGGTTTCAGGCTGTCGGGGTCTTCGATCCACTGGCGCAGGTTGGCCCTGGTAAGCGGGACAGCACCGGAGGCGATGGTGTGACGACTCATCAGGTGGGTGAGATCGGGACCGAAGCGGCCGGTGGCGACGGTTCCGCGGATGGTGTGGCAGTTCATGCAGGCCTGAGTTTCGAAGACGTGGCGACCGGCGGCGACGGAGGGGTCCTCAACCGCGGGCTTCTGCTCATTTTTGATCCATGCGGCGAACTGCTGGGGAGTATCGACGTAGACGCGCAGCAGCATCTTTGCGTGTTCGATGCCGCAGAACTGCGCGCACTGTCCGACGTAAAGGCCGGGATGTTGAGGATCGATCCAGGTTTCGTTGGGGTGGTTGGGAATGACGTCAGTTTTTCCGGCAAGCTGCGGGACCCAGAAGCTGTGGACCACGTCGGCGGAGAGCAGCTTGAGATAGGTAGGACGCGGAGCCTTGGCATTGCTGACGGGCACATGCAGCTCATTGGCAGTAACGATGCCGAGCTTTGGGTAGCGATACTCCCACCAGAATTGATGACCGACGACCGTAACGTTGAGAGCGGAAGGCGGTTTGGGCGCATCCTGAATGGCGAAGATCATACGCGCGGTGGTGAGAAACAAGACCACTACGATGAGGATAGGAATTACTGTCCAGGCAAGCTCGATCTGATTGCTTCCGAAAATCTGAGCGGGCTCGTGCTTGTCTTCGGGGTTGCGGTCGCGATAGCGAATGACAACGTAGGCGAGCAGGCCGCCGACGACGACGAAGATGCCGGCCACGACGGAGAGGGCAAAGATAGCGAGACCTTCAATATCCGAGGCCGGAGTGGAAGCCGGCGCGAAGATACTTGGCGTAGATTGGGGGCCACTTGCAAATGCGAGGCACGGAAGCAGTAGAAGGAAAAACCCCGCGATGCCTGCTGTACGTGCTGCCCGCAACCATTCCCGATTCATAAGTGTCCTTTCCGGGAACAGCGTTCCAGCGAGTTGGGAGGTTGACTAGAGGCGAAAACGACGATGCGAAAGCCTATTTTAACAGGGTTTCGCGTTGAAGTGTTTCGAGGACAGAAGAGACCATTGCAGTGCGATGCGAAAAAAGTTGAACGCGTGAAAAATTTTGCGCGATGATGTGCACGAAAAAAGAAATGCCATGTCGAGAGTGATCCAGTAGCTGTCTCTCCGATCAGAGTAGGCGTCAGATGTGGGGTACGCCGTGACTTAAATCACCGCAGGCGCGGCTGGTGCGATGCAGAGATCTTTTCGGCCGAGATGAATAGAAGACGAGGGGGGTCGTGAGTCGATAGCTGTCATGAATAGGAGTTGCGGCTCGGCAGCACTGCGGCTACGGAAAAAATTATTCGATAGCTGTCATGAATAGGAGTTGCCGCATGGCAGCACTGCGGCTACGGAAAGAGTTTATTCAATGGCTGTCATGAATAGGAGCCGCGGCATGGCAGCACTGCGGCTACGGAAAGAGTTTATTCAATGGCTGTCATGAATAGGAGCTGCGGCTCGGCAGCACTGCGGCTACGGAAAAAATTTATTCAATAGCAGTCATTGGAACGCGAATGGATGCGCGGTAGCGGTCTCCGCGATAGCGCGAGCAGGCGGATTCGATTGGCGCTTCCTGGGTGGTGAAGATGATGCGGCTGATGGACAAAATGCTGGCGCGGTGAGGAATGGTGAGGAGACCGGCCTCTTCCCGAAGGGCGGGGAGAGCTTCGATGATTTCGTCGGCATAGCCGACGCGCACTCCATATTGTTCGCGGAGCGTGGCATAGAGAGAATAGAGACCGAAGTCGACGCGTTCGATGCCGGGGAAACGTTGGAGGGGGATATTGGATTCCTCGATGGCCATGGGAACGCCGTCGGCCAGGCGGAGCCGGCGCAGACACATCACCTTTTCATCGACAGCGAGTCTTAGTTTCTCCCTGAGATCTTCGCTGGCCAGAATGACGAACTGCTCCAGGATTCTGGAGCTGGGAGTCATGCCGCGCTGCTTCATATCTTCCGTGAAGCCCTGCAGGTGCAGGACATTTTTTTCGAGCTTAGGGCGGGTGACGAACGTTCCGCGGCCTTTTTCGCTGAAGGCGAAGCCATTGACCTTAAGCCCATGCAAGGCCTGACGCGCTGTCATGCGGCTGACCTGATAGGTGCGTGAGAGTTCTTCTTCGGAGGGAATGGGATCGCCCTGCGAGAGCGCACCGGATTGGATTTTTTCCATGAGCGCGCGCTGAATCTGATAGTAGAGCGGGATGAAGCCGGTCTTATCGAGTGGCTGGACGTACTCCTGCTGCGAAAGATCCTCGTTCACTTTTTCGGCGATTTGTCTGGGCACGAGGGCTCCTTATCCCTTCCGGATGGAGGCGGCAATACCGGCATTGAGCGTGAGCCGAGAGGAATTAGTATTGGCTTTAGTAATTTTTGCAAATCGAGGGCGTGGACCGCAATGACTGATGTGGTGTTTCCGGCATCTTGCAAAGGCGCCTTGATCGTTTCCTGCCAGGCTCCTCCGGGAGATCCATTGGAAGATACCGATTGCCTTACGCGCATTGCGAGGTCCGCAGCACGTGGCGGAGCGGGCGGCCTGCGGGCAAACGGTCCGGAATGCGTGGAGGCTTTTCGCCGCGAGACGAGGTTGCCGGTGATCGGCATCTGGAAGCGGAAGATCGACGGTGCGATTTCGATTACGCCGGATTTTGCCTCGGCGGAGGCGCTTGCGCTGGCCGGAGCGGAAGTGATCGCGCTGGACTGCTCGGCGGCACGGCCGGAGGGATCAGAGTCCTGGAGAGGGTTGATCGGGCGCATCCATGAAGAACTGAATCGGCCTGTGCTGGCCGATGTCGCCACGCTGGACGACGCGCTGGCCGCGGAAGCAGCCGGAGCCGATGCGGTAGCGACAACGATGTATGGATTTACTCCGGAAACGGCTGGGGCGCGCGCAGTGAACTGGGCGATGGTTGAAGAGATGGTGAAGCGGCTTGGGGTTCCCGTGATTGTGGAGGGGCACATATCGCAGCCGGAGGAGGCGCGGCGGGCGCTGGAGATGGGTGCATACGCCGTGGTGGTGGGAGCGGCGATCACCCGTCCGGAGTCGATTTCGACACGATTTGTGGCGGCGATGCGGTGATACATAACGTATAGTCGTATATACAGCAGCGTTAAAAAAATTGATATAGAAAAGTTGCCGAGACTATGGATGGAACAGCGACGTCGGAAGCTGGACAGGGCCGTAATTTTCCCCATGCCATGCTGCGAGAGATCTATGAGCAGCCGGAGGCGCTTGCGGCGACGATTGAGCGCTATGCGCCGGATGGGGCACTGAGGGCCGAGGCGTTTCCGAACATTGCTGAGATTCTGCGCGGACGGCAGCGACTGGTGATTGCGGCCAGCGGGTCGAGCCGCCATGCCGGGCTTGCCGGGGAGATCATGCTGGAGGACTACGCGGGGCTGGCGGTGGACGTGGAGTATGCGAGCGAGTACTGTTACCGCTCGACGCACACGCTGCACGATCCGGGGGTGCTGGTGATTTCGCAGTCCGGGGAGACGGCGGACACTCTGGCGGCTCTGAGAGAAGCGCGCGGGCGCGGGTTGGCAACGGTGGCCGTCACCAACAACCCTGAGTCCACGATGGCGCGGGAGGCGGACTCGTCGCTGCCGACGATGGCGGGGAAGGAAAAGGCCATTCCGGCGACGAAGAGCTTTACGACACAGTTGGCGGTGCTCTACCTGCTGACACTTTACCTTGCAAGGCTGGGCGGGCGGATGACGGGGCAGATGGCGGCGACACATCTGGAGCGGCTGAAGGCGCTGCCGGGACAGCTTGCGGCGGCGTTGCCAGGATGGGAAGCCGAAGTGGGCGAGATCGCCGGGCAACTCTATTAATCCAAGGGATTTTTGTATCTTGGGCGAGCGATCCATTATGCGATGGCGCGGGAGGGC
>JBOGMA010000267.1:0-3697 GCA_050746465.1 Acidobacteriaceae bacterium | reverse complement strand
TGGATTGGGTATTCCGTGCAGCACCTGCCGCATTGGTTCCAGGCGGCGACGGCGGGGGCGACGCTGGTGATGGAGTTGGGGATTGTGTTGCTGTGGTTCCTGCCGCGACGGTGGAGGTTGATTTGTTTTTTCATTGTTACGCCGTGGGAGATTGGCGTGATTCTGACGGCGAATTACACGTTCCTGAATTACCTGGTGCTGGTGCTTGGGTTCCTGCTGCTGGATGACGGGTATTTGCGGCGGCTGGTTCCGGCTCGGTTCTCTTTGACGAAGCAGGCGGAGGTTCCGGTTGAGGCGGCGGAAGCTCCGGAGTTGGAGGAGCCGGCAGGGCCGATTTCGATTTTGCATCCGGAGCCGGAAAAGCCGAAGCGGCCGAAGCTCTCGCATTGGCAGGCGATTCGGTTTGCTCTGGCCACGGTGCTGCTGGCGCTGGTGGGATATGTGACGGCGGCGGAGCTGACATTGATGGTGACGCGTGAGGCTCCACTGCCGACTTCGCCGATTGCGGCGCTGGCCCCGTTTCGAATTGCGAACCAGTATGGGCTGTTCGCGGTGATGACGCGGAACTTGTATCAGATTGAGTTTCAGGGGTCGAATGATGGGGAGCACTGGACGGCGTACCCATTCCAGTACAAACCGCAGGCGGTGGATGTGGCTCCGGGAATTTATGCGCCGTACCAGCCTCGGTTTGACTGGAACCTGTGGTTTGCGTCGCTGGGCAACTGGCGGCAGAACGATATAGTTCCGCTGACGGAGGAGCGGCTGCTGACCGGCACGCCGAGCGTGCTGCGCCTGTTTGCGGGGAATCCGTTTGCGGGAACGCCGCCGAAGTATGTGCGGGCGGTGCTGTGGCAATACTGGTTTACGTCGCTGAAGGAGAAACGCGAGAGCGGCGACTGGTGGACCAGGAAGCTGCTGGGGCAGTACGCGCCGACGCTGACGCTGGAGCCGGATGGGAAGTTTGGGGTGGTGCAATAAATGCGACGTGGACTGTGAACAATTTCCGGCTTATTGCGTCGAATTTCATGTAGCATCTGACTTAGCTATCTGGAGCACCATCTGCGAAGGTTTCACCTACTGATCTGGCTTATGTTGTTGGCGGTTTTGGCCGCTTCGCCGAGCCACGCGGATGCGAGCACGAGGCACGCCGCCAGTCACGCATATTCGAAAGCGGTATACCACAGGCAGTCCTTGCGGAAGGCGCTGTTTCCCTGCCAGGGCGTGCTGTTTCGGTCCAATGTTCACCAATCGAACGACGATGAAGTTACGACTGCGCATCTTCGGGTGCGCCGTCGCGCGCTGAAGCGCGACACTTTCCGGCTGGACCCGGTGCTTGCGGAAGTTGCGGCGCTGGGCGACTATTCGGGCGGAGCCTCGTCGTTTGCTTCTCGCAAGCCCGGCGGACGCTCGCCTCCCTCTCTCTAAATTCATTCTCTGATTCGCTCCAATCCTGACTTATCTTTTGGTCAGAGTAGACAGCCGTGCTGTCTTCAGGGCGCGAGTGTAGCTGTGCGTCGCGGCGGTATTGTACCGGCGTGATGCCTGAAGAAACGAGTGACGAGAAGGGATTGCTGAATACGCTGACAAGACATCGAGACCGGTTGATTACAGTTGGATTTTTAATCGTGGGAGGGCTGGCTGCCGCGGGGCAGCAGATGCCCGCTCCTGCGCCCAATGCCACGCCGCCTGCTTCGACTGCCGTAAAAGAGTTTACGGTGCAGGAGGCGGTGGACTATGCGCTGGCGAACTATCCGGCGGTGAGGGCGTCGCTGGAGCAGTACAACGCGGCTCAGGCCGGAGTGGGGCTTGCGCGGACCAATTACCTGCCGCGGCTGGATGGCGCGTGGCAGGGGGATCGTGGATCGCGGGAGAGCGTGCTGGGCGTGCTGCTGCCGCAGAGCCCGAACATTCTGACGGGAACGCAGGGCGGCATTACTCCTCATGCGAATAGGCCGTTCTGGACTTCAGGCGCGGGGTTTCTGCTTTCGTGGGAGCCGTTTGATTTTGGGTATCGCGGGGCGCAGGTTCGGTCGGCGCGGGCGACGGAAAATCGCGCGCGGGCGCAGGTGACGGTAACGCGGCTGGGCGTGGCTGCGGCGGTAGCAGAAGCGGCGCTGGCGGTTCTCGCAAACGAGCGCCGGGTGAGCGCAACCCAGGCAGATGTAAACCGGAGACAGATATTTGCGAAATCGGTGCATGCGCTGGTGGACGCGCATCTGCGGCCGGGGGCGGATGCTTCGCGCGCGGAAGCGGAACTGGCGGCGGCTCGGACGCGGATGATTCTGGCGCAGGAGGCGGATGAGGTGGGCAGCGTGGCTCTGGCGCAGACGCTGGGGCTTGCGGGAACGACGGTGAGGATCAAGCCGGGGCCGTTTTTGCAGATTCCTCCGCAGCCGTCGTGGACGGGAGCGCCGCTAGTGCAGCATCCGGCGGCGGTGGCACAGCAGGCCAGGGTTGAGGAGGAGAAGGCGCGGATCAGCGTGCTGAATCATTCGTATGTTCCGCACTTCACGACGGAGGGATTGATTTCCGCGCGCGGCAGCGGCGAGAGGACGGACGGCACGGTGAAGCCGGGGCTGAATGGGCTGGGCTTTGACGTTTACAACTGGGAGGCTGGAGCCACAGTCCAGATGGACCTCACCAGCATTTTTGCGACTCGGCAGAAGAAGAAAGTGGAAGTTGCGAACCAGCGTCGCGAAGAAGCGGTGTACACGCAGACGATGCAAACGCTGACCGGGCAGCAGCAGACGGCGCTGGCGGAGTTGGATGGCGCGCGTCGCGTTGCGGAAAACACTCCGACGGAACTGGCGGCTTCGCGGCAGAGCGAGCAGCAGGCGCTGGCGCGGTTCCACGCGGGGCTGGGCACGATTGTGGATGTGGCCGAAGCGCAAAGCCTGCTGGAGCAGGCGGAGATGGACGACGCGCTGGCGCGGCTGAGCATCTGGCGCGCGCTGGCGGAGTTGTCAGCGGCGGACGGCGACATCACTCCCTTCCTGACGACGGCAAGCAGCATGCCTGCAAGCAGTAAAGCTGCAAGCAGTAAAGCTGCAAGCAGTAAAGCCCAGGGAGGTCACTGATTTTATGTGGATGGTTCATGCCGCGCTGCGGCGTCCGATTTCGGTTCTGGTGGCGTTCATCGGAATTGCTCTGTGCTCCGTGCTTGCGATTACGCGCATGCCGGTGGACATTTTTCCCAACCTCAACCTTCCGGTGATCTACGTTGCGCAGCCGTATGGCGGAATGAGCCCGGCGCAGATGGAAGGTTACCTGACGTACTACTACGAATCGAACTTCCTCTATATTTCGGGCCTTGAGAGCGTGGAGTCGAAGTCGGTGGAGAATTTTGCGCTGCTGAAGCTGTCGTTCCGTCCGGGAACAGACATGAACCAGGCGCTCTCGCAGACGGTGGCCTACATTGAGCGTGCGCATGCGTATATGCCGTCGGGGACGGTTCCGCCATTCGTGCTGCGGTTTGACGCGGGCAGCGTTCCGGTGGGGTATCTGGTTTTTCGCAGCAAAACGCATAGCGTGGACGAGTTGCAGGATCTCGCGCTGAACCGCGTGCGCCCGCTGTTCACAACGCTGCCCGGGGTTTCGTCGCCGGCGACTTTCGGAGGCAGTTCGCGAACCATCGTCATCAAAGTGGACCGCGACAAGTTGAACAGCTATCGGATGTCGACGGGCGAGGTCGTAAAAG
>JBOGMA010000266.1:0-7330 GCA_050746465.1 Acidobacteriaceae bacterium | reverse complement strand
CATCTACATCACTCCGTACCGGCAGGAAGCTCAGGTTGTTTCCGGCACACTCGCCATTGCGCTCGGTGCGGGGAAGGCGATTATCTCCACACCCTACTGGCATGCGAAAGAGCTCCTAGCCGACGGGCGCGGCGTACTCGTTCCATTCGATGATCCCGACGCACTTGCGGAAGCGGCGATTCGGTTATTGGACAACGACGGCGCTCGGCATGCGATGCGAAAGCGCGCATATCTACACTCTCGCGGAACAACATGGAAGAGAACTGCCGAGGCTTATATGGCGAGTTTCCAGCGGGCGCGCGCAGAACGCATTCTGAGGCCGCGGCCTTCTTTGCTGGATTTGTTTACGGACCGGGCCACCGAAGAGTTGCCCATTCTGAACGCGGCACATTTGTTCAACATGACCGATGACACCGGGATGTTGCAGCACGCAATTTTCTCTCTGCCCAATTGTCCTGAGGGCTACACAACCGACGACAATGCCCGCGCGCTGGTCGTAACCATGCTGCTGCAGGCATCGCCCGCAACTTGTACCCCCGAGCAATCTAGGCTGGCGCGCCGCTATCTCGCGTTTCTATCGTTTGCCTTCCAGAGCCAGGCGGGCAGGTTCAGGAACTTTCTCACCTACGATCGGCACTGGCAGGAAGAGATTGGCTCGGAAGACAGCCACGGACGCGCGCTGTGGGCCTTGGGCACGGTACTTGGGCACTCGGAAGACTCCGGCATGCGGGGTGCCGCGGGCCAGCTCTTTGAGGCGGCAGTTCCGGCTATTCTTCGCTTCACCAGCCCTCGAGCGTGGGCCTTCGCGATTCTGGGCATGCAGGGCTATCTCGACTGGTTCCCCGGAGACAGGGCGATCCAGGGTGCGCGGAATGAGCTCGCAAACCGGTTGCTGGATATCTATGAGCGCAGCCGTTCGGAACACTGGCGGTGGTTCGAGAAGAGCCTTTCTTACTCCAACGCGCGGTTGTCTCAGGCTCTCCTGCTCGCAGGGTGGCGCAGTGGAAACAAGAGAATGATCGAAGCAGGGTGTGAGTCTCTGCGATGGTTGCTTGCGGAACAGCACTGGGATCATGAGCATATCTTCGTTCCGATCGGGTCCAGCGGATTCTTCACCGAGGGAGGCGACAAGGCGCGCTTCGATCAACAACCCGTCGAGGCCTGTGCCACCATCGCCGCTTGTCTGCTGGCATACCGGATCAACAGTGAGGACTCGTTCCTCGAAGAGGCACGGTGTGCGTTCCGCTGGTTTCTTGGAGAGAATGATCTGCAGGTTCCGCTCTACGATGCAACGACTGGCGGCTGCAAAGACGGGCTTCATCCGGATCGCGTGAATGAAAATCAGGGAGCGGAGTCCACCCTTTCATTCTTGATGTCGTTGCTCGAAATGCAAAACATAGAACTGCCAATTACAGAAGAATTAAATCAGGAAATGAGTGTCTCTCTTTGAATTCAATCACGCTTCCAGCAATATCACCGGAGCCCCTTACCTTGGGGCAACAGGATTCGCAAATAGAACCCGTTAGACCTCCGTTCGTCCGTCATCACGGCAACCCAATTCTGGGCCGAAAAGATTGGCCATATCCGGTTAACAGCGTGTTTAATGCGGGAGCAACGTTGTTACCCAATGGAGACACCCTGCTGCTTTGCCGTGTAGAAGACCGGCGAGGATTGTCCCACCTTTGCGCAGCTCGTTCCGCGAATGGAATCGATGGGTGGCAAATTGATCCCCATCCAACATTGATGGCAAATCCCACGGAATATCCGGAAGAGATATGGGGCATCGAAGATCCGCGAATCACTTATGTCCCGGAGTTGCAGCAGTATGCCATTGCTTACACGTCCTTCGCCCGCGGTGGGCCGGGTGTCTCCCTCGCCCTGACCAAAGACTTCAAGAGCTTTGAGCGATACGGGGTGATCATGCCGCCGGAGGACAAAGACGCTGCTCTGCTGCCGCGAAAAATCGGCGACTTCTGGGCATTGATTCATCGGCCGGTGACAACGCTTGGCGCTCACATGTGGATTTCTTATTCGCCTGATTTGAGGCACTGGGGTAACCACAAAGTTATGCTTGAGGCGCGACGTGGTGGATGGTGGGATGCAAACAAAATCGGACTTTGCTCCCCACCAATTGAAACCTCCAAAGGCTGGCTGGTGATCTACCACGGTGTTCGACAGACGGCATCCGGCAGTATCTACCGATTAGGTCTTGCTTTGTTCGATATTGACAAGCCAGATATCTGTCTGCAGCGGGGAGACTCCTGGATGTTTGGTCCGGAGGCTCCATATGAGCGAGCAGGAGATGTTCACGATGTCGTATTCCCTTGCGGCCAGACCATTGGATCGGACGGTGATACGATTCATCTTTATTACGGAGCAGCTGACTCGTGCATAGCACTCGCGACCGGCAGCATTCAGGATCTTCTCGAATGGCTGGCCTCGAACTCCACCGCAGAAGATGCAAGCGCGCCGGTTACCGGTGTCGAGAGGGCTTAGCCAATGGACATCGCCGGCGTAAACTGGCCGAAGAGCATTCCAAGGCTACTTTGGGCTCGGCGGGAATGTCCTCTCTGCAGCTCAATCGAATTCCATGCAGCCGAATCCGGCGCGCTCGATCGGGTTTTGAGTCTTCTCGCACTGTCTCCGGTTCGTTGCGTCAATTGTTGGCGACGGTATTACTGGTTTGCAAAGAAGCACAGATAAGGCATGGCCCTTGGAGAACTACAGTGCTGGCGCAACGACGGATCCGGTGGACTCCATTGTGATTTAGCGAAAGAAAGAGCACTAAAGAGCACTATGGACAACCCACAATACTCATCTGGTCATACATCGAACGATTTGTTGTTTAGCTTGGGCGGGGGGAAGGTCCGGAAGCCGCTGAACTACGAAATCGTCGTGCAAAACGTCGGAGAAATGCAGGACATCCAAAATGCTCCAGCCGTCAGCATAGGGCCATATCTCATCGACTCCGGACAAACGCAGCTTCTGACCACGATTAGCATCTACAGTCAAAGAGGAGAAAGTCGAGAACAGATGCGACTGCTGTACATGAATGCTGTCGCTCTCCTTGTTTGGGAGGCTATGGGGAAAAAGCCGAACCGGATAGGCGCACAACATCGCCCCCCGAAGACAGCCCTGCTGACATTCGGCGTTCCCTTCAGTGTTTGAACGCTGCATCATTGGTTGTTATTTCTTGAATTAGGTAATAGAGAAACGGGCTCAGTCCCGCAACCGCTCCTGGCTCGCGGTGGATCTCGTTGAGCGCACCATCGCCAAACCACGTTTCCAGACACGACAGTTCTGGAAACGCGCTTTGCCCTGTTTTCACCCAATCGACACTTTCGGCTTCGAAGACGACCAGCAATAATGCCGCCATGGGGTTCCCAAAGGGCTGCAAGTTGGGAGTGCTGTAGTCCCCTGAAACAGGCCATCGAAGGTGTTGGTGAGGAGCGTGTTCTGCTGCTACCGATGCGCCGACTTTGCAAGCGGTGTTTTATTTAAGCGCGATGCACTGGCCGCCGACTGCGTCGCCGATTTTGCCAGGAGCTCACGGCGGCGGAGCTTTTGTTTCCTTAACCTGTTGAATCTCGCTTTGTCGCCATTTTGAGATGACATATGCCTCCTTCTTCCAATGTATTCCTCCTGTGGCGTGACATCCGATCCTGCCATGGTGGGGTCATCTTAGGTTGCGCGTTTGAGGTGAGTCAACGAATCTGCGCGGTTCAGTCTCAGCTGAGGCAAACACGGTTCTGGAAACGTGCATTGCCCTGAATACGCACATCGAAACCACCTCGAAGCAGGATGACAAAAAGCGCTACGGAAGGTCTCTGATCACTCGTAGCGAATGGCTTTGACGGGATCGAGGCGAGCGGCGCGGCGGGCGGGAAGCCAGCAGGCGAAGAGTCCCACGAAAGACAAGATCAGGGCGACCGCGATGAAGACGGCGGGGTCAGTGGGTGAGACGCCGATTGGCAAGCTGGCCATGAGGCGTACAGCGGGAAAGGCGCCAGCGAATCCTAGAGCGAGTCCAGCGGCGATCTGCCAGAGTCCGCGGCGGATAACGAGCACGATGATATTGCCTCGGGTGGCGCCAAGGGCGATGCGCACGCCGATCTCCTGAGTGCGGCGGCTGGTGGCTTGCGCGAGCACCGCATAAAGGCCGACGGCAGCCATGAGCAAGGCGATGAGGGCGAATCCCATAAAGACTTTGCTGAAGAGGTGGAGGTACCAGGTTTGGTGCTCGACTGCCTGGTTCAGGATGTAGACGTCGCGCAGCGGGAGGTTCTGATCGAGACGCTGGACAACTGAACGCACAGCGGAGGTTGGATTGACCGTGGACTCGACGACCAACGAAATGCCGCCCCAGTCTTCCTGCTGAACAGGAACGAAGAGGAGGGGTTTGGGATTCTGGTCGGTCAGATCCTGAACAAGATTGGCGGTGACGCCGATAACAGTGATCCAGTCGCCGGGTTTGCCCTTATTGTCAAACAGACGGAAGCGTTTGCCGACAGCGGACTGCCCGGGCCAGAAGCGGGCGGCGGCATCGCGGGTGAGGATGGCGGCGTGGTGGTTTGCGGTTCCATCGGTTGTGGTGAAGTTGCGGCCCAGGAGCAGTGGCAGCCGGATGGTGGAGAAATATCCGGGAGAGGCGGTGACGAAGGCGGCGACAGGTCGATGCGCAGGATCGCTGACGGGCTGATGTTCGATTTCGATGGGGCTTTCTGCCGAGCCAAGGCCGGGTGGATTTGAAGTGAGGGCGGCGCTGGTGACTCCGGGGATGGCGCGCAGGCGCGGAAGAAGCTGGTCGTAAAGGCGCTGGCGGGCGGCGATATCTTTGTAGGGATTCTGCGGAAGCTGGAGGCGGGCGACCATGAGTTGACGCGAAGGGACGGACTGGTTGGAGTCCAGCGTTTTGATGAGGCTGCGCACGAACACTCCAGCGCCGGTGAGGAGCACGAGGGTAAGCGCAAACTGAAAGACGACGAGGCCGGAGGCGAGTTTTCCGCCGCGATGACGGCCTATGCTGCGCGCGCCCTCCTGGAGAACCTGATTCAGGTCGGGGCGCGAGGCATGCAGAGCGGGCGCGATGCCGAAAAGCACTCCGCTGAGAATGCAGAGAGCGGCGAAGTAGCCGAAGACGGAGTAGTCCATAGTGAACTGCACCCAGTAGGGACGGCCCACGTTTGAAGTAGCGAGGTCGAACCAGTGGACGCCTAAGGCGGCGAGGCCGAGCCCAAGGGCGCCTCCGAAAAGGCTGAGAAGGATGCTTTCAATGAGAAGCTGGCGGACGACGCGCCAGCGGGAAGCGCCGAGAGCAGCGCGGATCGACATCTCGCGCTGGCGACCCACGGAGCGGCTGAGCATCATATTGGCGACGTTGGCGCAGGCAATGAGGAGGACGAATCCCACGGAGGCCAGCATGAGGAGGAAGATCATTTTGATGTTGCCGCCGTTGTAGCGTTCCTGGAAAGACATAACAAGCGCGGTGACATTCTTGTCGGTGTCGGGTAATTGGACGGCGAGGCGTTTCGCAATGCCGGCAAGTTCGGCCTGGGCGGCGGACAAATGGATACCTGGATGGAGAAGACCGAAGGCCTGGAGCTGGCGATTGTCGCGTTTGAGGTCGTTGGGCGTGGGGACCAGAGGCATCCAGAGATCGACGGTGGTGGGGAACATGAAGCCTTTCGGCATGACGCCGATGATGGTGGCAGACTGCTCGTTGACGCGGATATGGCGGCCAAGAACGGAGGGGGACCTGGCGTAGCGATTCTTCCAGACGGTGTAGCCGATCATGAGTACAGGTGCGGCGCCGGGGTAGGCGTCTGAGGGGAGAAAATCGCGGCCGATAACGGGGCGGATGTGCAGCATGGAAAAGATGCCGGTGGTTGCCCGCTCGAGATGGTAGGCCTGCGGAGCAATGCCGGGCTCGGCGAGGACGCCTTCCTGATCGGAAGCCCCTTCGAGGGCTTCGAAGGAGCGAGCCTGAGCGCGGTAGTCGAGGAGGTCGGGATACGACAGGCGGTCACCGCCATTGCCGGGTGTACGGGAGGTGATAGCGACGAGGCGCGCTCCGTCGGGAACAGGGACCGGCTTGAAGAGCGCGGCATTCACGAGAGTGAACACCATTGTGTTGAGGCCGATGCCGAGGGCCAGAATGGCAACGACTGCGGCCGAGAACCATCCATGTGCTCGGATCATGCGTATGGCAAAGCGGAGGTCGTATACCATGCATGCCGGTACGCAGGAGGCGGACGAGCAGTTCCCTCATTGGCGTGGTGCTGGCGTTAATTGATGCCAAATCACCTGCTCGCAAACCGAGAGCTGCGCATAATTATGAACCGCCTTGGTGCGGCGCCTGTGTTCTTGTCAGGGACTTTACTGGGGGTTCAGCTTGTGAGGCGTTCGAGGTGGCGGAAGCCGCCGGTTTGGTAGAGGACTCCGGCGAAGAGGGTGAAGTTGTAGGCGGCGTGGACGAGGACGGAGGCCATCACGGAGTTCATGGCGAGGCGGATGATGCAGAGCACGACGCTGACGAGGCCGATGAGTAGCAGCGGTCCCCAGGCGTGGGAGACCTGCGGGGAGTGCATGAAGGCGAAGGCGATGCTGGTGAGGAGGATGGAGACGGGGATTCCGATGAATTTTGCGGCGCTTTCGGGGATGGCTCCGTGGTCGGAGAACCAGCGGAAGGCGTTGACGAAGCCGGGGAGAATGAATCCGCGGAAGGCGAGTTCTTCAAGGAGCGGAGCGGCGGTGATTCCGAAGACGAGCATGAGCCATGCGCCGGTGGCGGAGCCCATCATGTCCTGGGTGATGGGCGGGTTTTTGGGCATGGGGAGATAGTTGCCGGCGAGCGCGACGATGGCGCCCATGGCGAGACCGAGGATCACCAGACGGAAGACGTTGGTCCAGGCAGTGTCGTTGTGCCAGTGGACGCCTTCACCGAAGGACTTGTGCCACATGACTGAGAAGACGGGGATGCAGACGAGCGCGATGATTCCGTAGGCGACCGCCTGAATGGGGATGCTGAAGCGCGCGTCGGTGGCGGACTTGCGGAAGATCCACTGGAAGGTGTGGTGCGCGAAGATGTGGCCGTATTGGATGGCGAAGACGCCGGCGAGTTGAACGAGGCTGACCAGCACCAGAGCGATGGCGATGAACAGGACGGCGTGGCCGAGGTGCGGGATTCGGCGTGGGTGGATTTTTTGCGGCGGAGTGGGAATGCCGAAGATGTCCGGATGTAGGGTGGGCTCAGGCGGCAATGGGCTGGCGCCATTTTCCAGGGAGCTTTCGGCTCTAGCGTAAGGTTCTGGCGAGTTCAACTCGTCGGAAG
>JBOGMA010000265.1:0-11072 GCA_050746465.1 Acidobacteriaceae bacterium | reverse complement strand
GGGTTCGAGCGGAGAGCACCTGGGGAATTTCCCGCAGGCGTTTACGCACCTTGCGCTGATCTCGGCCGCGACGTTTCTTGACCGTGAATTGGCGGGCAAGAGCCGCGCGCCCTGGGCATGATGGCGGGCGTTCAGTGGGCGGCGGGAACGATTTCCGCGTCGCGGAGGAACTGGAAGTCTCCCGATGGCGATGAATGCACGTTCGTGAGCCTGCGGGTGTGGACGATGACGGTGTCGAGATACCAGAGGTCAATGTTGGGGAGGTCGCGTGCGAGGATCTGCTGAACCTGGAAGTAATCCGCACGCTGTTTTGATTGATCAAGAGTGCCGGCGGCGTCGCTGAGCAGCGCGTCGAGTTGAGGGTTGCTGTAGAAGCCGCGGTTGCTGCCGTGGGGCGGGAAACTGGCCGAGGAGTAGGCGTAACGGAAGATATCCGGCTGCTCGTTGCCGCCAATCCAGCGCGAGGGGGCCATGTCAAATACTCCGCGCGTGAGGTCAGCGTAGAACGTGGCGAATTCATAGCTGCGTAGGTCGAGTGCGATTCCGATCTTTACGAGCTCCTGCTGAAGAACTATTGCGAAGAGGCGGGTGGTTTCGTCGGTGGAGGTCTTGATGCCGATGTGGAAACGGATGCCGTTTGGCCCACGCTTGTATCCAGCCTGATCGAGCAGGGCGTTGGCTGCGGCGGGATCGTAAGCATACTTCTCGGTGTCGGCGGTCCAGGCCCAGTGCTGCATGGGCAGAAGGCTGTTGGCGGGGCGGGCTCGTCCACGCAAAAGTGAATGAATGATGAGAGGACGATTGATGGCCTGCGCAATGGCGCGGCGGACGCGGACGTCTTTTAGGATGGGATTCCGCAGATTAAAGACGAGGTATTCGATTTCAGAGCCGGGACCATCTTCAACTGCGAGATTCGGGCGCTGGCGGAGCGCGTCGACCATGTCGGCAGAAAGTGCGTTGACGGCAACGTCGGCTGAACCTTTTTCAAGCTCGAGGGCGCGGGTGGTGGCGTCGGGGACGACGTTGAATTGAAGTCGCTCGATGTGCGGCTGCGTGCCCCAATAGTTAGGCGAGCGTTGGAGGACTACATCGCGGTCGGTTTCCTGGCTGACGAAGCGATAGGGACCGGTGCCAATGGGATGTCGCCAGAAGTCGCGCCCGCTGCCGTAAGGGACGATTCCGATGCCGGCGTTGCAAAGGTTCCAGAGCAGGCCGGGGTCGGGCTGGCTGAGGTGAAGGATGACGGTGGAGGCGTCAGGCGTGTCGATGCCGGAGACGTGTTTGTAGGCCCCGGCTTTGATGGAGACGATGGTTCCGTTGAGGATGGAGTCGAGCGTCCACTTGACGTCGCGGGAAGTGAAGGGGCGGCCATCCTGGAAGTAGACTCCGGTGCGGAGATGGAAGATGTAGATGCGCGGATCGGGGATTTGCCAGCTTGTGGCGAGATCGGGGTCGATGCCGAAGTGATTGTTGCGCTGGACGAGTGAGTCGAAGATGAGGGCGTCAATGCGCTCGGATTGGGAGTCGGTGCCGATGCGCGGATCGAGGCTGTTGGGGCTGCTCTCGATGAGGACCGTGGCGGTGTTGGACGGTGGATGGTGTCCGCAGCCAGCGAGCACGAGGCAGAGCAAGACGAGAGCGGCGATGAGAGGGCGACGGCTAGAGCGGTTTCGCCCCGTGTTTAGACAGGCCCACATCTCAAAATCGAGATGTGGGGCACCCGTACCCGATTCCCTAAACATAGGTGATCTCGCCGAGGATTGCGGGACGCGATGCTCCGGTGGCGGAGGGGATGTTGCCGGGGAGTCGATGCCAGGTTTGCCATGCGAGCAGCGCGAAGGCTACGGCTTCTTTGGCCTGCGACGGGATTCCGGCCTGGTCGCTGGAAATTACTCGGAAGCCGCGTGGTTGAAGCCGTTTACGGATCATGTTCATCAGCGTGGTGTTGCGGGAGCCGCCGCCGGAGACGATGAAGTCCGCCGTGGAGTTCTGAATGAGCGGCTGGACGAAGCGCTCGCAGGCGAGGGCGATGCTTTCTGCGGTGAGGGCGGTGGCGGTGGCGATGGCGTCTTCGGAGCTGCCGCCGGATTTTTTGCAGGTGCGCAAAAAGGCTGCGGTGAATTCGGAGCCGAATTGTTCGCGGCCGGCGGATTTGGGTGGGGCTTTGCGGAAATAGGGTTCGCGGAGAAGAGGCTTGAGGACGGAGGCGAGGATGCGGCCCCGCGCGGCGATGGCTCCGTTGCGGTCGTATTTCTTGCTGAAGAGTTGGGCGGCGAGGGCGTCGATGACCATGTTGCCGGGGCCGGTGTCGAAGGCGAGGATGTCGCTGGGGGTTGCGCCCGCGGAGATGGCGGTGAGATTTCCGATTCCGCCGATGTTTTGCAGAATGCGGGTGCGTTTGGGATGTGCGAAGAGGGTGAAGTCGAGGAGGGGAACGAGCGGTGCGCCTTGGCCTCCGGCGGCCATGTCGGCAGGGCGGAAATTGGAAACGACTGGGACTCCGATGGCGCTGGCGATGAGGGCGGGTTCGCCGATTTGCCAGGTGCAGGCGATAGGGCGGCCTGCGTAGGGGGCGGGTTTGGATTGGTGGTAGATAGTTTGGCCGTGGCATCCGATGAGGTCGAGCTTGGTCGGATAATTTTTGAGAGCGACGCGAACAGCTTCCGCGTAGGCGAGGCCGAGTCTCCAATTGAGGCGGGCGAGTTCCGCAGTGGAGGTTTGGGGCGCGTTCATGGCGGCGAGGACGGCGCGGCGGAGTGCGGGCGGATAGGGGGCGGCGTAGTGCGCGAGCAGCTTGATTTTTGGTGCGGATGAGTTCGACGTGATGCGGACCAGCGCGACGTCGATGCCGTCGGCGGAGGTTCCGCTCATGATTCCGGCGACGATCACTGGATTTCTCCGGAGAATTTTTTTATGGCTTCGCGCAATTTATCTATTTGGGCCGGCGTGGCTGGGCGTGGCATTCGCGCGTTGAGATGGCGGTGCTTTGATTCAGTCACGCGGCGGCTGGAGGATTCGACTCGCTTGCGGAAGGCGACGGAGCGCTCGGCTTCGGTGAGAATTGCTTCGTAGGCGCGGAGGACGAGCGATGGGTCGCGGCAGACTTCGATGAGGTCGGTGCCGGAGAGGACGGCCTTGACGGCGGCTTCTTCGATGGAGGTTTGCGTGAGGATGCCGCCCATTTCCATGTCGTCGGAGATGATGAGGCCGGGAAAGCCGATTCGCTTTTTGAGGATGCTCGTGATCCAGTGTCGGGAGATGGATGCGGGAGCATGGTCCTTTGTTTGTGGGTAGACGGCGTGGGAAACCATCATGAGCGGCAGCCTTGGAGCGAGGGCGCGGAAGGGGGCGAGGTCTTCGTTCCAGATCTGATTCCAGCTGCGTGCAATGTGCGGAGTGGCGTGGTGGGAGTCGAGCGCGCCGCCGCCGAGGCCGGGAAAATGCTTGCCGCAGCCGAGGATGCCTTCGGCGTTTAGACCGTCCAAAAATGCAGTTGCGTAGCGGATGACGTCGGCGGGATTCGCGGAGACGGTGCGGGTTTTCATTACGGCTGCGGAGATGGGCAGGGCGAGGTCGAGGACGGGAGCGAAGGTGGTGTTGAAGCCGAGGGCTTTGGCTTCGCGGGCGATGAGGCGTCCGTGGCGAGTGAAATTTGTAACTTTTCCGGTGGCGAAGACGGCGGCGGCGGAAGGCATGGGCGCGATGAGGTCGCGGAGGCGGTCAACGAGGCCTCCTTCGAGATCGATGCAGCGAAAGAGCGGTGCGCCGGCGGCTTCAGTTACTTCGCGCAGCAGAGCGGTGACTTGCGATGGCTGCTCGATATTGCGGCGGAAGAGGATGACTCCGGCGGGGCGGATGAGCTTGAGCCATGCGCGTTCGAGTGCGGATAGTTCCGTGCCTTCGAGGCCTACGATGATGAGCTGGCCGACTTGCTCGCGGAGGGTCATGTGGCGCTCCCGGATTTTATTTCTTCCTTGAGTTCGTCAAGAAGGCTGAGGGCTTGCAGGGGCGTGAGGGAGTTGACGTCAGTTTGTTCGAGACGGTCGAGGATGCGCTGCGAGAGGGGAGTGAACATGGTCATTTGCAGCGCGGGCTCGGCTTCCACGGCGACGTTCTTTCGCTCGGAGCGCTCGTGTTGCTTCAGGACCTGGCGGGCGCGGTGGATGACCTGCGGCGGAAGTCCGGCGAGGCGGGCCACGTCGATGCCGTAGCTCTTGTCGGCGGGACCTTCTTCAATGGCGTGGAGGAAGACGATACCTTGCGGAGATTCTTTGACGGCGACGCGGAGGTTCTTGAGTTTAGAGAGCTGCTCGGCGAGGATGGTGAGCTCGTGGTAGTGGGTGGCGAAGAGAGTTCGCGCGCCGACGTGGGCGTGGAGGTATTCGACGGTGGCCCAGGCGAGGGCGAGGCCGTCGAAGGTGGAGGTTCCGCGGCCCATTTCGTCGAGAAGTATGAGCGATTGTGAAGTGGCGGTGTTGAGGATGGTGGCAGTTTCGGTCATTTCGACCATGAAGGTGGAGCGGCCGCGAGCGACGTTGTCGCTGGCTCCGATGCGAGTGTAGACGCGATCGACGATGCCGTAGCGCATGCGCTCGGCGGGGACGAAGGAGCCGATTTGCGCGAGGATAGTGAGCAATGCGGCCTGGCGGAGATAGGTGGATTTGCCACCCATGTTGGGTCCGGTGAGGAGCAGGAGGGATGAGGCGTTGGTGTCGAGGTAGAGGTTGTTGGGTACGAAGCGGCCTTCGCCGGCTTCGTCCATGAGCCGCTCGATGACGGGATGGCGGCCGCCGATGATTTCGAGAACGGGTTCGGTGGCGAGGATGGGCTGGGTATAATTTCGCAGCGCGGCGAGGTGGGCGAAGCTGGAGAGAAGATCAATTTCCGCGACGAGGGCGCTGGTTTTGCGGATGCGGCTTGCGCTTTCCATGAGGCGGCGGCGCAGGTCAGCGAAGATGCGCTTTTCGATTTCGACGGAGCGCTCCTGCGCGGTGAGGACTTTGGTTTCGTAGTCCTTCAACTCAGGCGTGGTGAAGCGCTCGGCGTTGACGAGGGTTTGCTTGCGCTCGTAATCGGCGGGGACGTTGGCGAGATTCGATTTGGTGATCTCGATGTAGTAGCCGAAGACGGAGTTGAAGCGAACTTTGAGGGATTGGATCCCGGTGCGCTGGCGCTCGCGTTCTTCAATGGCTGCAATGGAGGATCGTCCGCTGTGGCCGATGGCGCGGAGCTCGTCGAGTTCGGCATTGATGCCTGCGGCGATGACGCCGCCCTCAGCTAAGGTTGCGGGAGGTTCGGGCAGGAGCGTTGCGGTGATGGCGGCGCAGAGGTCTTCGAGCGGGTCGAGAGCTATATGCGCGGATTGCCAGAATGCGGTTTGGAGCGCGGCGATGCTGGTCTTGAGCGCGGGCAAGTGGTGAACTGAGGCGGCGAGGGCCAAAACGTCGCGAGGGCCGGCACTGTCGAGCGAAATGCGGGCGAGGAGGCGTTCGAGGTCCAGGATTCCGCCGAGGGATTGGCGAATGTGCTCGCGGGTGATGAGGTCCTGTTTGGCTGCGGCGACGGCTTCGTAGCGTTTCTGGATTTCTGTCGGGTCGAGCAGGGGGCGGAGGATCGAAGCGCGGAGGAGGCGCTTGCCCATTGGCGTTTTGAGGTGGTCGAGGGTGCGGAAGAGGGTGGCGTCGCTGCCGGATTCGGTGAAAATGGGGTCGAGCAGTTCAAGGTTGCGCACCGTGACCTGGTCGAGGTGCATATGCTGGCTGCGTTCGTAGAAGCGGACGCTGTCGACGTGGCCCGCATCGTTCTGCTGGGTTTGGCGGACGTAGTGCACGACCACGCCAGCGGCGATGGCGGCGGCGTTGTGATGGTGGAGTCCGAAGCCGTCGAGGAAAGCAACTCCCATTTGCCGCTGTAGTAAAGGTATGGCGTAGTCCGGCGTGAAGGCCCAGTCCTCCATTGGTGGGCGAGATTTGATGTGGCTGACGGCAGAGCAGAGGGCGGGGTCGGCAGCGGAGGGTGAGTTGGCGGCGATGAGGATTTCGCTGGGGACGAGGCGGGCGAGTTCATCGGCGCAGGCGGCGATGGCGTTGGGGCCGGTGAATTCGGTGGCGAGGAAGTCTCCGGTGGAGAGATCGAGATACGCGAGGCCGACGGCAGAGGATGTGGAGTGGACGGCGGCGAGATAGTTGTTTTGGCCGGATTCGAGCGATGGGTCAATTGCCGTGCCGGGAGTGAGGACACGGGTGACGTCGCGGCGGACGATTTTTTTCGTGAGCCTGGGGTCCTCAAGCTGATCGCACATGGCGATGCGGTAGCCCTTGCGGAGCAGGCGCGCGATGTATCCCTCGGCTGCGTGCCAAGGAACGCCGCACATGGGGATGGCACGCTCCTTGTCGCGAGCGGTGAGGGTGATTTGGAGTTCCTGCGATGCGGTTTTGGCGTCGTCGAAGAAAAGCTCGTAGAAGTCGCCCATGCGGAAAAAGAGCAGGGCGTCGGGATGCTTTTGCTTGGCGGCCCAGTATTGGCGCATGAGGGGCGTCTGGGCTGCGGTGTCCTGCGATGGAAAATTGTCAGACACGGATACGCCAGCATACCGTGAACGGGATGCTGGCGTGTAGTGTGTCTATTCGTTCTTCAGGCCGCGCGGTCCCAACGCGTGGAGCTATCGGACCCGTGCTGCTTGACCATTTTGTTGTAAGTGCCGATGACTAGAAACGGCGCCGCCCACTGGCCTGTAAATAATGCCATGTGGTTTTTGCCAGCCATTTTGAAGACCAATGAGAGGCCCATTGAGGCGAGTGCGGCGCCCAGATAGAACCCGGATGGCACCCTGGACGTGCGGGCCTCAAGTTGCGAAGTTATCTGACCCTCTTGCGATTGCTCGGCTTTGTAGTCCATTTCGTCCCTCCATTGACACTAGGATGCCTTGCCCGCTTGGAAGGCTTTGAGGCTGGCTAGAGTGGGTTGCGCTATCCTTGACCGGGCCAAAGCTATGGCTGGGCTCTGTTGCAGGGCAGGGTAATTGAGCAGCAAAGGTATACTAAGGATTACTCTTCGGTCAGGACGCCAATGTCTTTGTTATGGCTTCAAGTGGCGGTGGTCCTTTACGGACTGGCTTCCGTGTCGGTGCTGATCGCTGTGTTTGGGCACAGCCCTCGGTGGCAGCGGCTTTGTCTGGCGGCTTCGCTGCTGGCGTGGTTTTTCCATGCGGTTTCGGCTACGGAAATGTTGGCTTTGGCGCATCGCTGGATGCCGGTGGGGATGCATGAAGTGCAATCGATACTGGCGCTGCTGATTGCCACGGTGTTTCTGCTGATACTTTGGCGCTATCGGACGCTTTCGTTTGGAGTTTTCGCGCTGCCGCTGGCGTTTCTGCTGACGGTGGTTCCGGCGCTGGGGCCGGACAAATACACTTTCAGCTCGCCGCTGGTTCGGAATGGGTGGATCTTTGTTCATGTCGCAGCGCTGATGACGGCGTATGCGGCTCTGATCTTCAGCCTGACCGCGAGCAGTCTGTATCTGCTTCAGGAACGGCGGCTTAAGAGCAAGCGGTCGCCGGGCTTCCTGAACTGGCTCCCGCCTCTCGACACGATGGACCAGATTGCGCAGACGACGTTGGTGCTGGGTTTTTGCGGAATGACGGTGGGGCTGTTTGCGGGGTCGCTGATCGCTCAGGAGCAGTACGGGGCGGCGTATTTTGGCGATCCGAAGATCTGGCTTTCGTTCCTGGTTTGGGGCCTGTATGTGGCGATGATTTTTGTGCGCCGCAGCACGGGTTTGCGCGGGCTACGAGCGGTTTATATGTCCTCGTTTGTTTTTTTGGCGATGCTGACGGTGTGGGCGGCAAATGTATTCAGCTCGGTTCATAGGTTCGGTGCGCCATGAAGATTCTGCTGACTGGACTGAACCACAAGACGGCTCCAGTGGAGTTGCGGGAGCGGCTGGCGATTGCTCCGGAGGACCTTGCGACCGCGACACGGGCGCTGCTGGCGCATGAGGGAGTTCGCGAGTGCCTGATTCTTTCGACCTGCAACCGGGTGGAGATCCTGGTTTGCCATGAGGGGAATGGTCCGGGGCTGCCCGGTTATCTGAATCAGCATTTTTCGCTGGAGGCGAAGAACTTTCAATCACATCTGTATGAGTACCGCGATGCTGAGGCGGTGCGGCATCTGTTTCGGGTAGCGGCGAGCCTGGATTCGATGGTGGTTGGGGAGCCGCAGATTCTGGGGCAGGTGAAGGAGTCGTATGCGGCGGCGCGGAGCGTGGGAGCAGTTGGACCGGAACTGGAGCGGCTGCTGCAGAGCACGTTTGCGGCCGCGAAGAAGGTGAGGTCGGAGACGCAGATCGGGGCGTCTTCGGTTTCAATCGCGTCGGTGGCGGTGGACCTGGCGCGGAAGATTTTTGGGTCGCTCGAAGGCAAACGGGTCCTGCTGGTGGGTGCAGGTAAGATGAGCGAGCTGGCGGCGCGACACCTGATGAAGCAGGGAGCGGGATCGCTGCTGATTGCCAACCGGACGCATGAGCGGGCAGTGGCACTGGCGCAGAAGTTCGATGGACACGTGATTCGGTTTGAGGATCTGCACGCGCGCGCGGATGAGGCGGACATTCTGATTACCTCGACCGGGTCGCCGGAATTCCTGTTTCGCACTCCACATGCGCAGCAATTTTTGCAACGCCGGAGGAACCGGCCGATGCTGGCGATCGACATTGCCGTGCCGCGCGATATTGATCCTGAGGTCAATCGATTGGATGGGATTTTTCTTTACGACATTGACGACCTGCAATCGGTGGCGGCTTCGAACCTTGCGGACCGCGGAGCCGAGGCGCGAAGGGCGGAAGCGATTGTGGAGCAGGAACTGGCGCGCTACCAGCGTCGGGTGGAAACGCTGGATGCGGTTCCGGCGCTGGTGGATTTGCAGTCGGCGGCTGAGGAGATGCGGCAGGCTGAGCTGCGCAGGAACCAAGCGCACCTGCGGGATCTGACGCTGGAGCAGCAGGAGCTTGTTGATTCAATTACGCGCGGGCTGATGAACAAGTTTCTGCACCAGCCGCTGCAGATGCTGAAGGCGGCGGCGCGCAGCGGGGATGCGGCTCGGGTGGAGGCGATTCGGGCGGCATTTTTGCGCGAGGCAAAGGAAGATGCGGCTTTGGGCGATGGATTGAACGCCGAGCGCGATTCTGAGATGCAGGGTGGCGATGCACAATCGCTGCTGTCCAAGAAATAATGGCAAATTCTTCACGTCTTCGCATTGGCTCGCGCGGGTCGCAACTTGCCTTGTGGCAGGCGAACCATATTGCGGAAAAGCTGCGGGCGCGGGGCAATGAAGTCTCGATTGAGATTATCCACACGACGGGCGATACGAAAAACAACCTTCCATTTGCGCGCGTGGACATGAAGGGGATGTTCACGAAAGAGATTGAAGAGGCGCTGGCGGACGGGCGGATCGACCTGGCGGTGCATAGTTTGAAAGACCTGCCGACGACGCTGCCGGAGCCGTTTGCTCTGGCGGCGATTCCGGTGCGCGCGGATGCCCGGGATGCATTTGTTTCGGTGAAATACGAGAGCTTTGCGGCTTTGCCGGAGGTCTCGCGAGTGGGAACCAGCAGCCTGCGGCGGCAGTCGCAACTCAAGGCTCAGCGGCGGGATTTGGAGTATGTGGAATTTCGCGGCAATGTGGACACGCGGCTGCGGAAATTGGCTGAGGGGCAGGTGGACGCGGTTGTTCTTGCTGCGGCAGGGTTGGAACGGCTGGGTTTGACGGAAAGTGTTCGGGAGCTATTTCCCGCACTGGTGCTTTGCCCGGCGGCAGGGCAGGGTGCGCTGGCGGTGGAGACTCGGGCGGACGATGCGGAGACGATTGCGGCATTGGGTTTTCTGGATGATGCCGCGACGCGGTTTGCGGTCACGGCGGAACGGGCGACGCTGGCGGCGCTGGGAGGCGGGTGCCAGGTTCCGATTGGAGTTTATTGCCAGCGGGCGGGCGACGGGTTTGTGATTACGGGCGCGGTGGCGAGCCCGGATGGGTCGAGTGTTCTGCGCGCGGAACTTGAACACCGGGAGGGTTCGGGCGCACTCGCGCTTGGAGAAGAACTGGCGCAGCGGCTGGTGGAGCAGGGTGCGGACGCGCTGCTGCGGGCAGGGCAGTTGTGACGGGCGCGCTGCCGCTTGCGGGTAAGCGGATTCTGGTGACCAGGGCGCGGACGCAGGCGGGACGCCTTTCTGAAGAATTGAGGAAGCTGGGCGCGGAGCCGGTGGAGATTCCAGCGATTGAGATTGTCGCGCCGGAGACATTTGCGGCTCTGGATGGGGCGATCGGCGACCTGGCGAGATTTGACTGGCTGATTGTAACCAGCACGAATGCGGTGCGGGCGATTCTGGAGCGTTGCGAGAAGCTTGGGGTTGCGGCGGGGAAGTTTTCAGCCTTGAAGATTGCCGCGATTGGAGCGACTACGGCGCGTGCGCTGGAGGAGGCCGGGCTGCCGGTTTCGGTGACTCCAAAGGAATATGTGGGGGAGTCGCTGGTGGAGGCGTTGGCGAACCAGGCCGATGGGGCCCGCGTGCTGATTGTTCGGGCGGCTGTGGCGCGGGATGTGATTCCTGGCGCGCTGGCGGGTCGCGGCGCGGCGGTGGAAGTTGTTGAGGCTTACAGGACGGTGGTTCCGGAGGAGTCGGTTGTGCGGCTGGCCGAGGTTTTTGCTGAAAAGCCGCCGGAGGCAGCCACGTTTACGAGTTCGAGCACGGTGACGAATTTTTTCCATTTGTTGAGGGCTGCTGGATTTGATAGGCGGCTGGATGGGATGGTCGCGGTTTCGATTGGGCCGATTACGAGCCAGACACTGCGGGAGCATGGATGGGAGCCGGCGGCGGAGGCCGATCCGCATGATGTGGCGGGGCTGGTGGGGGCAACAGTTCGGGCGCTGCTATCCTACCCCAGCCGCAAAAGACGCGGCTAGGGTGGGGCACCCAAAATACCAATATCAATCCGACTAGCGGCTCGACCAGGTTTTGTCCGGCGCGTGGCATAGAGTTTCGACGGAGCAATCGGTGCATCGCGGTTTTCTGGCGATGCAGA
>JBOGMA010000264.1:0-2505 GCA_050746465.1 Acidobacteriaceae bacterium | reverse complement strand
TGTTTCCTCGCCTTGGTTCCTCGTTGTTTACACGTATCGAGCGCGCCTTCACGCCTCTGGCTCGCAACAAGCGCCTTTCCATAGTCGTGGTCGGGCTGACCGCTCTCCTGCTGCGGCTCGCCACACTACCCCTCAATCCCGTCCCGCACCCGTTCATCCACGACGACTTCAGTTTCCTCCTCGCGGCCCACACCTTCGCTTCAGGTCGCCTGACCAACCCCACGCCCGCCATGTGGACACATTTTGAGACCGTCCACGAAACCATGGTCCCAACCTACATGTCCATGTACTTCCCGGCCCAGGGATTGGTTCTGGCCGCCGGCATCGTACTCACCGGACTCGCCTGGTCCGGGATCCTGGTTGTCACTGCGCTCATGTGCGCCGCCCTCGTCTGGATGCTCCAGGCTTGGCTGCCGCCTAAATGGGCATTGCTGGGCGGCATCATCGCCATTGTCCACATAGCTCTCTTCAGCTACTGGATCAACACATACTCCGGGGGAGGCTCCGTCGCCGCTCTAGGCGGAGCGCTCGTCTTGGGAGCGCTGCCGCGGCTCATGCGCACGGCAAAATTTCGGTATGGTCTGCTGCTGGCCATCGGAATCATCCTGCTCGCCACCAGTCGTCCCTACGAAGGTCTTCTACTCTGCCTGCCTGTCGCATTCGTCCTCGGCAGATGGATCTTCTTTGGTAAGAACACCCCTCCGGCAGGAGTGCTGCTCAGGCGTGCCGCCGTGCCCCTGCTGCTCATCCTCGCCGCCGGAGCCTGGATGGGCTACTATAACTACCGCGTCTTCGGCAGCCCAACCACTCTCCCCTATAAGATCGACCGCACCACCTATGCCGTCACCCCTTATTTTATCTGGCAGCCGCTTCGGCCCGAGCCCCACTACCGGCACAAGCTGATGCAGGAGTTCTACACCCAGGACGAGACCCCAAACTATGAGACGGTACACAGTATACGCGGCTTTGTGCCCGGAACTTTGGGCAAAGCACTCATCGCATTTCTGTTTTTCGCAGGCATTGCTATGCTCCCACCGCTCATTATGGTGCGGCGAGTCTTCCTCGACCGGCGAATCCGGTTCCTGATTGCCTGCGTCCTTGTCCTATCTGTGGGCATGGCTATAGAAATATATCTTGCTCCCCAATACATCGCGCCATTCACGGCCGCATTTTATGCCATCGGAATCCAAGCCATCCGACACCTGCGCCTGTGGAAACCCGGAGATCAGCCAGTGGGAAAAACTATGGCCAGGGTCCTCGTTTCCTTGTGTGTCGTACTTGCAGTAGTTCGACTGTACGCGCAACCGCTTCATATCCGTCTTGGTGATCGAGACAGCGCTGCTTGCTTGATCAACTGGTACGGACCGAGCGAATTCGGCCTCGCGCGAGCCAAAGTTGAGGCGCATCTCGAAAGTCTCCCCGGAAACCAGCTCGCCATAGTTCACTACGCTCCCGGTCATAGCCCGGTCGACGAATGGGTCTATAACGCCCCGGATATCGGCCATTCCAAGGTTATCTGGGCGCAGGATATGGGCGCTGAGCAGAATCTCGACCTCATCCACTACTACAAAAACCGCACCGTGTGGCTTATCCAGCCGGATAGCCCCTCGTCCGAGGTGACTCCCTATCCCGTTCCGGACCAGTTGGCCGCCAGCCTGAAATGATCAGCGATACCGCCGCCTCAGCTTGAATATCAGGCTGAACACGCCCGCTTCATCACGGACCGCAATAACGGACAAGTTCCGTGTCAGGTTGATCTGCGCCTGAATCAATTGCTCCGCCGTCGAGTTTACGTTCGTCGCGTAGGTCAGCGTCGCGTATTTCGAGATTTGCTGCTGGACCGTAATCCGCGCCGTTGCATTCCCTGTTCCGGTCACGAACGTCGGATCAATCTTCACGCTCCCGCCGCCAAACAGCTTCTGAATCCGGCTGCTCACCGTGGCGTTCAGCGCCCCGCCCAGCAGCGCGTCGGCCGTCGAGTTCACCCCGGCCTGCGCCTGCATGCTCGAATAGATCTGCTGCTCTTCCTGGGTTCGGCCCAGCGCCAGCAGCGAGAAAATGTCCTGCTCGGATAACGGGGGCTCGGACCGGAACGTCGGCACCGGCTTGGCCGCTGTCCCAGTCAGCCCAATGGTGATGTCATAGTCCTCCACATGCGCCGTAGCGCTCAAGTCCAGCGTCGGATTGATCCGTACTGGATTGGAGAAATAGATGTCCCCATGCTGCAGTTCGTACTTGGTTCCGGCAAACGTCGCGCTGCCCTCTGTAATGGAAATGTGTCCCAAAACCGAGGGCTGGGCAAGTGTGCCGCGCACCCGCAGGTCAACATCGCCGGCCAGCTTGGCGAAGGCATTCTGGAAGTTCAACTGCGGCGAGGATTGAATGCGGACGTCGAGGCGGATGTGATTGGACGGTGCATCGGGCGGGGTGATGGTGGGCGCGGAGTTGGCCTGCGCGGCCAGCGCGGCGAAGTCGAGATCGGGACTGATGGTGAAGCGGGTGATG
>JBOGMA010000263.1:0-3732 GCA_050746465.1 Acidobacteriaceae bacterium | reverse complement strand
TACAGAAAGCGCACCATCCCGTCATAGAGCGCAACAATCAACTCCACGCCGTTCTTCCCGGCCAGGCTCTGCTGCTGGTAATTCATATCGGCTTCCTTCTCCCCGCGTTTAATGTTTCTCGTTGTAGCCGGTGATCGCGCTGTAGATCTGGTTCACTTCGTTGATCTGCGCCGGAATCGCCTCAAGTATGTAATTCGCCTGGTTCAATTCTGCCGTCAGGTTCGCCCTTTCCGTGGTGATGATCGTCTCTTCATTGCTGATGTTCTTGTTGAGGGTCGATTCCTGGGTGGCATTCTCCTTCAAGGCCAGAGTCACAATACCGCTCGTGGTTGAGTTGCCCATGTTGTTGAGCACGGTCGTGAAGTTTCCGCCAAAAGAGGTGAAGCTGCCGCTCGGCTGGAAAAACTTCACCACATCCTGGTAGTTGCTCCCCAACTCGCTCTGCAGCGTATCGGTATTCAGTGACAAGGTGCCATCGTTATTGACGGAAATGCCAAGCTGGGTAAATGAAGTCACCGCTCCGCTCGACTGTGTGAAATCAAGCGCCTGCTGCAATTGGCTCTGAAGCGTGGAGATCGTCGGGCTCCCATAGAGCGGCTGCGGATTTCCGGAGGAATTGTTCCCCTCCTCGGTGTTCAGGTCTCCCACCACCGCATTGTAGGCCTTCACAAACTTGCTGATCGCCGATTCCACATCGCTGTTGTTGTTCGTAATTTCCACCTGAACGCTGGTTCCGGGCGCTGCGCTCAGCAATTGAAACGTGACCCCCGGGATCACGTTCGATACCGAATTCGAGGAGCTCGTCGCGCTGATTCCATCCACAGTAAACTGCGCGTCCTGCCCGGCCTGCCCCTGCGTAAAGTTGACCGCGGTGCTCGTCGTTGCATCACTCAGAGCGCCTGAAACCGTGATGTCCCCAACCGCTCCGCTCGTGTTGCTCACCAGCGAAAGCCGCTGCGTCGTTCCATTGGTGATCACGCTGGCCGACACTCCGTAGTTCCCGGAATTAATCGCGCTCGCCAGCGACGCAAGCGTGTTGTCGGTCGAATCAATCGTGATGGTCTGCGCCGTGCCTCCGCCCGCAGCCAGCGTAAGGCTGCCGCTCAGCGTGTCCGACCCGGAAATCGCATCGCTGTAATAAGAAGAAGTCTGCGCCAAACTCGTGACCGCGATGGTATGACTGCCGGCCACCGCCGTCGTCGCTGCCGACGTCAGTTGCAGCACCGACGTGTCCGAGCTCGATCCTTCTTTTTCCGCCAGCACACCCTGAAAATCCGTCAGAGTTGAAAGCGCGCTCGACAAGCTGCTCAGGTCAGACCCGATCGCGGTAAGCGCCGCGTCCTGCGATTGCAGTGTGGACACTTGCGTTTTCCAGGGCGTCTCGACCGCCTGCATATTCGTGATGATCTTATCCACGGTGCTGGCTACGTCGAATCCCTGGCCGCTTGTCGGCGACCCGAATGAAATCCCAACCGTTCCCATGCTTCCTCTATCGTCCGGCTTTGGGATTAACTTCAATTGCGAACCTGCATTCGCGTGCCCCAAAATCCAACACAGGAACTAAAGCACGCACATAAAAAACGGGGAGCCGAAGTGTCCGCGTGAGAACTGCGCATTCTCACACGAACACCGAGGCTCCCCGTGAGGGAGGGTTTGCGAAAAAGCCCTACTGCAACAGCTTGGTGACCATCTGCTGAGTGCTGTTGGCCTGGGAAAGAGCGCTGATGCCGGCCTGGGTCAGGATCTCGAACTTCGACAGGTTCGAGGTCGCGGCGGCATAGTCTGTCGCCATGATTGAGTTCGTCGCCGACACCACGTTCACCTGCTCCGTGCTTTCCACGTTGCTGACCGCATTCAGCGTGTTGATCTGCGCGCCGGTGTAACCGCGTTCCGCAGCCACCGCCTGCACGGACTTGTAAACGTCCTGCAGCGCCGTCTGCGCGTTCGCGCTGGTGGTCAGGCTGTCCGTGCTCAGGTTAATGGAGTTGGCCGCCACCGGTGCGTAAACCAGGGTTGAGGTCGCTGTTCCGGCGCCCGACGTGTAGGTCAGCCCAGCCGAACCGGTGGAGTCGCCGACAGAAGCGCTGGAAAGGGCCGCGAGGCTGATGGTGTCGCTGAATCCACCTCCGGCTGTTCCGTCACCCGTGAAAATGGCGACCCCCGCCGCTGCCCCGAAGACCTGCTGGCCGTTGTACGTGGTGGTCGAACCGATATTGCTGATTTCATCCAGAATCGACTGAAACTCCGAGTTCGCCGCACCCGCCTGGTTGGCGTTGAGCGTCCCGTTCGAAGCCTCGGTCGCCAGCGTCACGGCCCGGTTCAGCAGGTTGGTCACCTGAGAAAGAGCGCCGTCAGCCACCTGCAGAAGCCCCACGCCTTCACTGGCATTGGTCGCCGACTGCGTAAGAGCCGCCGAGTTCGCCTGCAAGCCGTTCGCAAGAGAAAGTCCGGCCGCGTCGTCAGCGCCGGAGTTGATGCGCGAACCGGACGAGAGCTGCGTCAGCGTGTTCTGCAGATTTGACTGCGTCTGGTTCAGGTTGTTTTCCGCGTACATCGCGGAGATGTTGTTCAGGACACCCAGAGACATATATTTGCTCCTATTGGTCGATTGATTTCCGCCCGGGGCGCCGTACCGGATCAAAAGCGCGATGCTCTCGACCGGGTCACCTTGCGGGAAGAACCCGTAACACACTGCCTACATCGGCGCGGAAAATGGGTGCTTTATGGAAAGGGAAATCTTTGGCATACGACGTGCGCGGAGGGGCAAAACAGGGCTCAGGGCGTACTCAGCGCCTAGGGCACAGGGCTCAGAGAACAAAGCCCAATTCCGCGACCAACGGGAGCGGCCACTTACGATAGTTCAAGGTGCGCCGAAGGCGCGTGTGCCTGGACGGCCAGTCCCGCCGGAAGGCGCGTGTGCCTGGACGGCCAGTCCCGAAGCCGCGCCCGCCCGTGCGGCGAGCACCCAGTCCCGGCTAGTCCTCCCAGCCTGCCGCCATGCGTTCTTTAAGGATGCAGCGATCCATCACGACTTTCACTCCGGCCGCCTCCGCCCGCGCCGCCGCTGCCGTGTCGACAACGCCTTCCTGCAACCACAGGTAGGGCAGCTTCAGCCGGATCACTTCATCCACAATCTCCGGAATATACCGCGGAGCGCGAAAGACGTTCACCAACTGAATACCCTCGACCGCCGCGCACGCTGCTTCCAAAGTGGGATACGCCTTCTCGCCCAGCGCGCTCTCGATCTGCGGATTCACCGTAACAATCCGATACCCGCGCGATTGCATAAACCGCGAAACCCCAACCGAAGCGCGGCCCTCCTTATTCGTCAGGCCAACCACCGCAATCGTCTTGCACTTCGTCAGAATTTCCTGAATCAGCGCCCGTTCATTCATGGCAAATCGTCCTGCGCTTCGACTACCGCGGGCACTCCGCCATTGCGCCGCATCTTCAGATACCCGCCTATGAACGGTTCAAGATACCCATCGAGAACCCGGTCCACATCCCCCACCTCCACCTTCGTGCGATGGTCCTTCGCAATCCGGTAAGGCTGCAATACATAGGAGCGAATCTGCGACCCGAAGTTAATGTCCAGCTTCGAGTCCTCCAGCTTCTTCGTCGCCTGCCGCTTCTTTTCCAGCTCGTATTCATACAGCCGCGATCGCAGCATCTTCATCGCGCGGTCCCGGTTCTTGTGCTGCGAGCGCTCGTTCTGGCACGCCACTACAATCC
>JBOGMA010000262.1:0-4135 GCA_050746465.1 Acidobacteriaceae bacterium | reverse complement strand
GCCCACGTCTCGATTTTGAGACGTGGGCTCATGCGACTATCAAGAGCGGCCACAAAATAAGAGCGGGAGAGCCAAATGGCTCTCCCGCTTCAATCAAGCTGTGCTAAAAGCTAGACCGCCTGAACGTTCTCGGCCTGCAGACCCTTCGGTCCCTTCACGACTTCAAACTGAACGCGCTGCGCCTCTTGGAGGCTGCGAAAACCGTTCGAATTAATCGCGGAGAAATGGACGAAAATGTCCTCGTTGTTGGCGTCGCGGGTGATAAACCCGAAGCCCTTCGCGTCGTTGAACCACTTAACAGTGCCCTGTTCCATATTGGAGGTATTTCCTTTGGTGTTGATATTCGCTAATTTCGAGGAAGGTGTAGCGGCAGGCAGTGCTAAGAGCATTACGTGCGGTGATAAACCCACTCAAGAACGAGCGTAGTTTTATTATACCTCAACCTTTCCCTCGAATTTCCCCCACCATCCACACCACCGAAAGCACGCTCACAATGATAGCCGTCGCCCACGCAATCGCGTCGAACCAGCGCCCATTCGTGTGCTTCCCCATCAAGTCCTTGCGGTTAATCAGCAGCAGCATCAGCACAATCACCAGCGGCAGCAGAACTCCATTCAGCGCCTGCGACTCAATCGCCCAACGAATCAGCGGAAAGTGCGGAATCAGCACCACCGACGCCCCGCCCGCAATGAGCGCCGTATAAAACCAGTAGAAAAATGGCGCCTCGCTGAACCGCTTATCCACGCCCGACTCCAGCCCCAGCCCTTCGCAAACCACGTATGCCGTTGAAAGCGGCAGCACCGTCGCCGTAAAAAACGAAGCATTAAACAACCCAAACGCGAACAGCAGGAACGCATACGCCCCCGCCAGCGGCTTCATCGCCGCCGCCGCATCGGATGCGTCATGGATTGCTCCCATTCCATGCATATATAACGTCGCCGCGCACGCCACAATAATGAACCAGTCCACCACATCGGTAAAAATCGAGCCCACAATCACGTCCAGCCGCGACTTTGCATAGTCCTTTATCCGCACGCCCTTCTCTACAATGGCAGCCTGCAGGTAAAACTGCATCCACGGCGAAATCGTCGTGCCGACCACGCTGATCACCAGGAACACATAACCGGTTTCTCTCCAGATCGATCGCGAAGGCAGCGTCACCGTAGCTTTCAGCGCCGTATTCCAATTCGGTTCAGACAGCACCCCGGCAATGATGTAGGCAATATAGAACAGCGAGCCAACCAGAAATACTTTCTCGACCTTCTGGTAATCGCCGCGCACCGCCAGCAGCCAAACCAGCACAGCAACAATCGGCACCGAAATGAATTTGCTCAGGTGGAACAACTCCAGGCTTGTCGCCGCCCCGGCAAACTCACCCACCACGTTGCCAAAATTCACAACCACCAGCAGAAACATCACTACTACCGTCACGCGCAGCCCAAACTCTTCGCGAATCAAATCGCTCAAGCCCTTGCCCGTGACCACGCCCATGCGCGCGCACATCTCCTGCAGCACAACCAGCGAAATTGTGATCGGAATCAGCGTCCAAAGCAGCGAGTATCCAAACTGCGCACCCGCCTGCGAATAGGTAAAGATCCCGTTGGGATCGTTGTCCGCATTCGCCGTAATAAACCCCGGCCCCAGCACAGCCAGGACAAAAAATATCCGGGTTCTCCAGCGCTTCAGCATAAGTGGGGAGCAGCTATTTAGGAATTGCGGAGCGAAAGCTCCAGACCGAACATATCAGATGTGGCAACTAGCTATGATGCCGCAAAAACGAGATCACATGGTCCGCCTCGACCACTCCTACCAGGCGTTGCTCTCCGTCAATCACCGGCAAGGCTCGCAGATTGTACTTATCGAATAATTCCGCTACCTGCTGTTCCCGCGCATCCACAGGACATGAAATAAACCGCCCCTCCGCCAACGATTCCAGCCGCGCTTCCGCCGTTGCCAGCACCAACCGCCCCAGCGGAACCACACCTTCCAGTACGTCCTTATCATCAATCAGATAAATTTCCGTTACCGTCTCGACATCGCCATCAAACTCCCGCAGCGCCCGAACCGCATCCGCAACCACCCCCGCCTTCGACACTGCAACATAATCCGTCGTCATCCGTCCGGCAGCCGAGTCTTCGCGGAACTCCAGCAGTTCCTCCACATCTTTCCGCTCCTCCGGATCCATCTCCTCCAGAATGGCCTCTGACCGCGACTCCGGAAGTTCCGCCAGCAGGTCCGCCGCGGCCGACGGGTCCATCTCCTCAACAATGCCCGCCGCCACTTCCGAGTCCAGCGACTCCATCAGCGACTTCTGCAGCTTCGGCTCCACCTCCTCCAGAGCCTCCGCAGCCACTTCCTCATTCAGCGTCGTCAGCACCGCTTCGCGCTCTGCTGGAGCCAGGTCTTCCAATATGTCCGCAATGTCCGAAGGATGCAGTTGCGCCAGCCGCTCATGCCCAATCTTCAGCTTCACCCGCCGTGCCGGGTCCACTTCAATCAGGTCCACAAAATCCCACGGAATTACCTTCGCCGGAAATCGCATCGCCACCGCGTTCAGCGCGTTTACCGGAAGCGCGCCCTGCAGCATGCGCCGAACCGCGCCCCGCAGCCCCACCGCGACTTCGCGCACCCGCAGGTCTTCCACCCCATCCTGCGTAAACCATTGCAGGTCCACGTCGTTCACGCGCACCACCTTGCGCCCATGGACGTCAATAATCTGCCGGTCCAGCAAATCCCGCCGCAGAAAGATGCAATCTTCCCCGTCCCGCAGCGGCTGCAGTTCCACTCCTTCCCGCAGTTCCAGAGCGCCGCTCGCCATCGGCCGAACCCCTGTAGCCGGCACCATCTTCAAACCTTCGCGGGTTTTCAGCACCAGGCTGGTAATCCGCCCCGCTTCGGCGCCCGTGCCCACGCCCAGGTCCTTCACCCGACCGCAAGGCCGCCCGTCCGAGCCGGTGACAGGAGTCCCCAGCATCGTCGCCAGCGTCAATGTGGTCTTCCCGTTGCTCATTCCCGCCATTCCCCGCTGCTGAAGTCTACCCCAGAATCCATCCCGCTCGCCCCGTTCTGAACGCCGATCGCCGAACGATGAACGCTGTTCTCACTTGACATTGTCCCCGCCAGCAAGCAAACTGCCTCACAGGTTGTTCAAGCACCACTTTTAGCCCCCAGTTCTAAGGATGTCATGCCCAGTCGCGAGGAAAGGCACTTGGCCGCACAACAGGCAAGCCGCATTACGTACACGCTTGAGTCTTCGCTCGACAGCGTTAATAAGGTGGAACAGACCGCCGAACAGATGGCCAAAAAGGCTGGCGTCGACGAAGATGAGCTATTCAAAATAACCATGGCCGTTCGCGAAGCCGCCGTCAACGCCGTCCTCCACGGCAACTCCTACGACCCCGACAAGCGCATCACCGCTTCTTTCGAAAATACCGGCGATTCGCTCGTCATCCGCATCGCCGACCAGGGCAAGGGACTCGACCCCAACACCCTTCCCGACCCGCTCGCCCCGGAAAACCTTCTCCGCGGCTCCGGTCGCGGCATCTTTCTTATCCGCTCCTTTATGGATGAGGTACACTTCAAACAACTGCATCCGGGAACGGAACTGACTCTGATCAAACACCTCGGAAACCCCCAGCAATCCACATCTCAGGACACTTAAAGGACACCTAAGGAGGAATTCCAGTGAGCATGAAAACAACCACCCGTCAGGTGGACGGCGTAACCATCCTCGATTTGAGCGGACGCATCACCCTCGGCGAGGGCAGTGTTCAGTTGCGCGACGCGGTTCGCGACCTGCTGGCCAAGGGCCAGAAACACATCCTGCTCAATCTCGGTGACGTCAACTACATCGACAGCTCGGGCATCGGCGAGCTCGTCAGCGCCTACACCACCGCACGCAATCAGGGCGGCGAGCTGAAACTCCTGAACCTGACCAAAAAGGTTCACGACCTGCTCCAGATCACCAAACTCTACACCGTCTTCGACGTTAAGGACGACGAAGCCAGCGCCATCCAATCCTTCACCCGCTAACCAGCGAAAGACAACCAGCGAAGACGCGACCAAAATGAAGGACGGCCAGGGAGATTTCTTCTCGCTGGCCATCTTCGTGCGTGGCTGCTCATTGCCCATTCAC
>JBOGMA010000261.1:0-4421 GCA_050746465.1 Acidobacteriaceae bacterium | reverse complement strand
CATAAACAACGGCATCATTCACGCCTTGCCTTCGGACCGCGCAGCGCATTACGCGCGCTTCATTCACGATTACGAAACGATACGGGCCGCCGAGGGACGCGGCAGCGAAGACGAAGCCTTCTATCTTGGCCTTCCGTACTCCGATTCCACAGGACGCAACCACGGCCAATGGCGTATCCGCGCCCGCAGTTTCGACTATCTTCTGCACGAGCTACTCAAGGAGAACTCCCAGGTAAACGGCGGATGGGTTCTCGACCTCGGCGCCGGAAACTGCTGGATGAGCTATCGCCTTGCGCTTGCCGGATATTGCCCCTTCGCCGTCGATCTGCTTTCGAATCCCAATGACGGCCTCGGTGCAGCGGAGCATTATCGCAAGCAGCTCCCATCGCTCTTTCCACGAATCCAGGCAGAGCTCTCAACGCTGCCGTTTCAGGACGGCCAGTTCGACGCCGCCATCTTCAACGCCTCCTTCCATTACGCTGAAAACGAGGAAGCCGCCTTGCGCGAGGCGCTGCGCTGTATTCGAAGCGGCGGCATCGTCGTCGTCTGCGACACTCCCTGGTATTCCCGCGAAGAGAGCGGCAGGCGAATGGTCTTTGAGCGCCACGCCGACTTTCTCCAGCGCTATGGCGCCGCTTCCGACTCCATCCAAAGCATGGAATACCTCACCGACGACCGGTTGCGCTTTCTCGAGAACCGCCTCGGAATCCAATGGACCGTCCATTCGCCCCGCTACGGCTTCAAGTGGACGATGCGCCCGCTGGTAGCGCGGCTTCATAACCGTCGTGAGCCTTCACGGTTCCGCATCTATGTCGCGCGGAAATCATCATGAACATCGTCATTGATGAAGCACGATGCGCCCTCGGGCCCGAAGAAGTCGTCGCCGCATCCGTTGAAATTGCCGCAGGCCGCATCACCCGCATAGCGCACAAATTGCCTTCCGCCAGTTCTCAAGCATCTTGCGAGCGAATCGACCTCAGCGGATTCCTGCTCTTGCCCGGTCTCATCAACGCGCACGATCATCTGCAATTCTCCCTCTTCCCGCGCCTCGCCAATCCGCCATATCAGAATTACATCCAGTGGGGAAAAGACATACACGCGGCATTTCCCAAAGAAATCGCGCTGCATAAATCTGTGTCTAGAAGCGTCCGGCTGTGGTGGGGCGGCATACGAAACCTCCTCTGCGGCGTCACAACCGTCTGTCACCATGATCCGTTGTGGCCAGAACTGCGACAATCCAACTTCCCCGTCCAGATACTCCAGCAATATGGCTGGGCGCATTCGCTCGCGCTCGGCGGAAACCTCCACGCTGCCCGTGCCGCTAATCCCAAAGGCCAACCATTCATCGTTCATGCCTGCGAAGGTCTTGATGACACCGTACGACGCGACATCTGGCAACTTGACCGATTAGGGCTGCTGGACGCCGACACCATCCTTGTCCACGCTCTCGCGCTTGATCCTGAAGGCGCTGCTCTGCTGCGCAAGCGCAAAGCCTCTGTCATCCTCTGCCCGTCTTCCAACCAATTTCTCTTCGGCAAAACTCCCGCGATTCCACTCCTGTCCGGCATCGACAATCTCGCCATTGGAAACGACTCGCCCCTCTCCGCCATCGGCGATCTTCTCGACGAGGTACGTTTCGCAACTCAGGTCTGCGCCATTTCGCCGCGTGAGGCCTACCGGATGGTCACTACATTTCCGTCGGCGATTCTCCGCCTCAACAATGCCGAAGGTTCGATCAGCGAATCCGGCACGGCGGACTTGATTGCCGTTCGTGACACGGGCTATAGCCCCGCGCGCACCTTGCAAAGGCTATCAACAGCCGGCGTGGAGCTGGTAATGATTGCAGGTCGCGTGCAGCTTGCCTCCAATACAATGCTCCATCGGCTCCCCGCTTCGGCCAGGAGCGGTCTGGAGCCTCTTTCAATCAACGGAACCACCCGTTGGCTGCGCGCGCCGGTGAGTAAATTGCTGGCTCAAGCCGAACGAGTTCTTGGCCGCGGCAACGTACGACTGAGCGGCGCGTCCGTCGTCATTCCACAGCAAACGGCGGTCGCTTATGGCCGCTGAACACCGCCCCTGGCACTTCGGCGTCCTGCCCTTTACCGGCACAGGACACGTGAACCCGCTTATTGCGCTCTCTCAGGAACTAACGGCCCGAGGTCACAAGGTAACCTTTTTCGAAAAGCCGAAGATAGCCGACCGTGTGCGCCACGCCGGGCTCAATTTCGTTCCGCTTAGCGGCGATAACGCCTCCAAGCCAACTTCCCCGCCAGCCGCCACTCCAGCAATATGGTCCGACGTTGCAACCTTGGGCTTTAACCTGAAGCGCGTCACCGCAGACATTGAACAGTTTCTCCGGACCGCCCCTCCCGCGCTCCGTCGCTCAGGAGTCGACGCGCTCATCATCAATGAAGTCGCGCTTACCGGCCCGACTATCGCGGAGCCATTGCGCCTGCCCTATTTCATCATCTCGACTTCGGTGCCACATAGTTTCGGCTGGAATCCATCTCCGTGGCTTTCACCGCGAGACTACTCCGGCTCCTGGTTTGATCAGTTGCAAAAGACGCTGCTCGAGCTATCCGTATTCCAAATCAGAGGTCCGATTCAACGAGTCATTGATCGCTACAGGCAAAGCATGGGTCTCTATCCGGTAAAGTATCTGGAAAAGCTCTACCCTTGCCTCGCGCATATCACGCAAATCCCAAAATGCCTGGACCTGCCCCGAACCTCCATCCCGGCAAACTTCCACTACACCGGGCCCTTTGTCAGCACATCTTCAAGGCCCCCGGTTGACTTTCCCTGGCATCGCCTCGACGGACGCCCTCTGATCTACGCATCTCTGGGAACCACCCGCAATGTACGGCCGCTAATCTTCAACATGATTGCCGAGGCTTGCCGCGGCCTCGACACGCAGTTGGTCATCTCGCTCGGCGGCCGCTTCAGCCCCGAACAATTCGGAGCACTTCCCGGCAATCCTCTGCTCGTACCCCATGCCCCGCAGCTCGATCTCCTCAAGCTGGCCGCCATCGTCATTACTCATGCCGGCTCCAACACTGTCTTGGAAACCCTCATGGAAGGTGTTCCGATGCTTGCCATTCCCATCGCTCACGATCAGCCCGCAATCGCCGCGCGCCTCGCCCGGCTCAATCTCGCTCAGGTCATTCCGCCGCGAGCCCGTTCCGCGGAAACAATTCGCGCCGCGCTTGTTACCCTCCTCAACGATTCGCGCTACCGTGACTCCGCCCAACAAATCGGAGCACAAATGCGCTCGCTTCGCGGAGCAGAACACGCGGCGGACCTTATTGAAGCGGCGCTCGCAAAGCCTGAAGGCCTGTCGTCTCCGAAGTCGAACCTCGCACGCTCAGCGAGTTATGCAAGCGTCTCAAGCTGACGGATCGCATCACCTAATTCCGAGTAATGCAATTCATAAGTAGGTATAGTGACAAATCGCGCCAGGACCCTTTCATGTCTCGCTCGAACCTCTCCCGCCGAGTAAAGCTCACCCCTCATCCGCTGTGTCGCCGCACCCTCCGGCAACCGAACAACCTTCCCTGCTGCCAAAGGAGATCGCTTCAGGTAAACGATCGAATCTATCTCAACCTCACTGGCGGTGCTTACGATCGGAAGCTCGGAAACAGGCACTTCAATCGACGGCTTCCCCTCCATTCGTGGAGTCACTTGGTGACGCCTCAACTCGGGAAACAACTCCCTCGCCTCTGGTCGAAACCGTATTCGGTGCGCGTGCCCCATCACTCGCGGTACGGCCGAGTCGTTGATGAGGTAACTCGTGTCATCCGACGTATAAGTCCACCCCTCTCGCGCGCACCCGTATGCCAGCGTGGATTTCCCCGCACCGGAATCCCCGCAAAGCAATATCCCTCTTCCGTTCCGCCCCACACAAGCCGCATGTAAGTCTGTAACTACGGACGATCCAAGTAGCAGATACACCATCTTTTCCATAAAGTTATAGCGAAAATAGAGTCTGTTCCTCACAGCGGCCTGAGTTACCCAGGCAAAGCCAGTGCAGGTATTAAGGTCAAGCAACGCTTGGTTATCGGCATCGGCAACCAATGAGAAAAGATGGTTGTACTCACGCCGCGTAGGTTCACGCGGGCGCTCCCTGCCTCCGCCCCCAGTTACGCCAATGCACACTCGCAACCTGGGGCCGGAGCGAAGCATACGAGCATGACAGAAGCACTCACCCGCGATTTCAAGCACCTCCGCGTCGTTGGTCGCAAGCTCAACTGCGTAACCAAGCGGATAGAACCAGCGCTGAAGCGGCAGCTCCATATCAGATAGCAGCGACTCCTGCGCTTTCGCGTACTTACAGTAGGCGCCGCCGTCCGGGCCCTTCCCTAGAACGACCGCCTCGTCACAGCTTCTCGCCATAGAGTCACAACTATCATTCCTGCCTTCATCGA
>JBOGMA010000260.1:0-3683 GCA_050746465.1 Acidobacteriaceae bacterium | reverse complement strand
GCTAGAGACATCCGGGAAGTCGAAATTGTCGCCGTCGGCATTGTAGTCGCCGCTCGACGCGCTGAAGCCCGTGTACTGGCCGGAGCCGTTTGTCACGGGCGCGAACGCCGCGTTGGTGAACACGTTGATCGGATTGCCGCTCTGGATCACCGAAGTTCCGCTGATCACCCAGCCGCTGCCCACGCGCCCCAGGACACCTTGCTCATTGTTCACGTCCGGCAAGTTGTAATTCCATGCGAGCGAGAACCGGTTGGGCGCATTCCAGATGGACGGACCGTACCATTGATGCACGTTGATGTAACTTGGATAGACCTGCGTGTCATCCCACGACGAGGAACGCGTGTAGGAAGCATTGAAGAAGGAGCGGCTGAACCGTCCCTGCAGGGCAAGGATGAGCGCGTTGTAATTCGAAACGCGATCGTTCGCCGTGTAGTAGATCTGTCCAAAATTCGTGTTCAGTCGCGTTGGCACCGGGCTGTTGTTGAGAATCAGGTCGCCTGGAACTTCGTTGATATTCTGCCCATAGCTCACGTTGTAAACCTGGCCGCCGCCGGACAATAGGTCGCGCCCGTTTGCGCCCGAATAGTCCACGCTGGCTACATAATGCGTGCCCATCCTGTGCGCCAGGCCTGCCGAGTATGTGTAAGTCACCGGCGATTTGAGTGTCGGATCGATGGCGCCAATAGCGAATTGCAGGCCGGTTATACCTCCAGCCGCATTAAGGCTTCTGCCGCCCAGATCCGGCGCTGGGAACCCGAAGGGCTTTGTATTCGATGTGCCGAACGCAAAAACGGGAGCCGGTGATTGACCGCCGAAAAATGTCGGGAAGATGTCTCCTGGCGGGTTTCCGCGGTATTGCTCCTGCAGGTTAGCCAGCGTTGGCCAGTTGTGGAAGAGGCCTGCACCGGCTTTTACCAGCCAATCGCCGTTGCCGACAACGTCCCACGCGATTCCCGCGCGTGGACTGAAGACATCGGTAATGGAGCGGTCCAGAGCATGGTGATGACGGATCAGAACTCCGTTGGCTATCCGCTGCTGCTGGGTTTGGCCGCCGCCGAGATAGAAGTTGCTGAATGACGTGTTGGCGCTGCGGGACCAGGGATTACCGAAGTCGTCCCAGCGCAGGCCATAGTTGATGGTGAACCTGCGGGTCGCTTTCCAGGTGTCCTGGGCAAAGATGCCGTAGGTGGTTCCCGCCGCGTTCCAGTTGTATTGATCGCGCTGTCCGGAGAGCGGATTGTATGCCAGGCCGCTCTCTGTGTAGACATTGTCCTGGGCCAGATCAAGCAGGTTATTGAACTGAAAGGTGGGCTGGTCGTAAGGACCGTTGAAGATTTCGACGTCATCTCCGAACAGGCCTTCAAATCCAACCTGGATGTCGTGATTGCCAGCAAGGTGGGTGAGCATGTCGCGCCAGTGGTAGTTATGCTGGATGAAGTCGCCCGTCGCGAAGCCATCGCCGTACCCGGCACCGACGCCGGTGACATTCACGATGGGAACGTTGAAGAGGCCGGTTGTCGGCTGAATACCTTCGATACGATCCGCGGCAAACGTGGCCTCGTTTATCGTGTCCGGGCTAAAGGTGTGGGTTTCATTTCCCTGAATCGCCCACTGATAAAACTTGTTTGTTGTGTTGAAGGCGGGACGCGGGTTGGGACCGTTTGTGGTTAAAGTGGTACGGTAGATGGTTCCATACACACGGTCTTTGCCCCAGTTCTCATCTCCGCGAATAAAATATTGAGTGCCGTTGCGGTAGGCTGAGGCGTTGTAGTTCCCGGTGTCTATCATGGCCAGATCGCAGGGCAGGTTGCCAGTCGCCGCTGTGCCGCACGCATCCCCGAAAACGCCAGCCGCCGTCGAGGACACGACAACGTTCGAAACATTGTCAATGGGATAACTGGTCAGGACCTGGGTTCCGACCGTATCTGGATAGGCCGTCTGTGCATAGCTGATGAATGCGGGGTCGGCAAAGGTGGTGGAGTAGGAAAGCGCGTTGGAAGCGATCTGCGGCTCGATTTCGAAGAAGAAGAAGCCCAGCTTCTTCTTGCCCGGCCACACCGGGCCGCCCAGGGAAGCCGAGATGTTGTTGCTGTGGAACGGGGAATAATGGTGCGTGAACTCGGTGCCAGCGGTCAGCGTCTGATTGGTAAAGAAATCCGCCACATTGCCGTGATAGCGGGCGGTTCCGGACTTGGTGGTCATCGTCATCTGCACTGAGCTGGCGCGGCCGTAGAGCACGGTGTAGGTATTCGTCTGGATGTTGGCTTCCTGAATGGAGTCGGGACTCGGCGTCAGGTTCAGCACGCCTGGACGAATCGAACTGGTTACATCCAGTCCGTCCACAATGTACATGTTGCCCACTGCTCCCTGCCCGTTGGCGCTGGCGTCCACCTGTGTTTCCGTCGAATAATTATCGCGTCCTGATCCGGGGCTGCCATTTGAGGTCACACCGGTACCCGTCACGCCCGGGGCAAGCGTCACAAGAGAGATCATGTTTCGCCCCGCGAGCGGGAGCGCGGAGAGTGTTTGCGCCGGGATGGTTTCCTGAATGCGGTTGTCGGCCATGTCCAGCAGCGGCGACTGCGTTGTCACTTGCACAGTCTGCACCGACCCGCCTAATGACAGCTTGATCGGCACACTTAAGACCTGGTTTGTCTGCAGCACCACGGGCACTGTCGCTGCGCTGAAGCCCGCGGCGGTACAGGTCAGGCTGTAGTTGCCCGGCGCTAGACTGGGAAAGGTAAATACGCCTGAGGCATTCGACTGCGCCTCATTCGCTTGTCCTGTCGCTTCATTGGTGAGCTTCACGTTTGCGTTGGGAACAACGGCCCCGCTAGGGTCCACAACAGTTCCAGTTACAGTTCCGCTGAACTGCGCCCAGGCGCCCGGCACGCACATCAGAAGGCCCAAGATAGTTACTCCAGAGAGAAGTCGAATCCTTCGCATAAATACCCCCCAAAAGAAGTGGTGCAGATAACGTTTTCCAGTGTGTCCTCCTTCATACGCTTTCCCGCAGCGTTCTGTCAAGGGATGCGCCTGTGAATTCCTCGCCGTATCGCCCAGACCCGCCCCAGGTCCGATAAAAGTGCCTTTTCTCTATTGGATCGTCTATTTTGACAGGGCTCATCGCCTGCGCATAGCATCGGCGGCAGATTTGATTCCGCATCGCGGACCCGCTGATCAGGAGGGCTTGATGAGAAAACGATTTACTAGACGCAATTTCCTTAAAACCGGCATGGCCGCTGCGGCCGCCGGAGCCCTCACGCCCCGCATTTTGGCCCAATCTGCGATGCTCCCCTCTGCGCCCGCGAATAAGGGAGCGACCGTCTTCAGCCAGTTCCATTATTCCGACGTGGAACTGCTCGAAGGGCCGATGCTGGACCAATTCCGCACGAATCATCAGTTCTTCCTCGCGCTCGACGAAGACGCTCTGCTGAAACCGTTTCGTCAGAAGGCCGGCCTGCCCGCGCCCGGTCCGGATATGGGCGGCTGGTACAGTTGGTCCGACGAGTTTGATCCACCCAACAATATGACCGGCTACATCCCGGGCCATTCTTTTGGGCAGTACCTCTCCGGGTTGGCTCGGGATTACGCAGCGACCGGCGACAAGCCGACCCAGGCCAAGATCAGCCGCCTGGTGCGCGGCTTCGCCCAGACCATCACACCGAAGTTCTACGAGGGGT
>JBOGMA010000259.1:0-4232 GCA_050746465.1 Acidobacteriaceae bacterium | reverse complement strand
GCAGATGGGACGGCTCCAGGCCGCTCTGAAGAGCCTTCTGCATCGGGACCAGGACTCACCGGATATCGTGACGGAAGCTTTGCAGGAGAGCCCGCTGCGCTATACCTCGGCTCAATTGCTGCAAATGGTGCGCGGCCAGAATCCGCAGATTCAGGTGGACGCCAGCTCGGTTAGCAAAGAGAACGCGGCGCTGGCCTCGGCCAAACGCGAAGGCAAGCCGGACTTCAGTGTGGCCTACATGTACCAGAACACGGACAGGAAGTACCGCGACTATTACATGTTCTCCCTGAACATCCGGCTGCCGCGCAGAGCCCGAGTAAAGGCGGAAGTCGCCCAAGCTGCGGACAAGCTCGCTCAATCCAAAGAGGCGCTCGATGCTCACCTTCAACAGGAGCTTGCTCAAGTGAAGCAGGAATACGTGACGGCCTCCAGTGACGGCGAGCTTTTGAAGGAATACAGCCAGGGACTGATTCCGCAGTCGGATGCGGCGTATCGATCCACACTCAATGCGTATGCCGCGAACCGGGAACAGTTCACACACGTGCTTCTCTACTTCGTGAATGTCCTGAATCTGAGACTTGACGAAGCCCAGGTGCTGGCCGAACACGAAATTGCGCTTGCCCATCTCGAAACCCTGACAGGAGCGACCCTGCGATGAACAAGTACGTTCTAAGAACATCTCTCGTATGGATTGCAGTGATTGTCGCGGCGGGCGCGGCTTTTTATTACCATTCGCGGACAAAGACGGAGCAGCAGATGCGTGCAAATTCCGTTGCCGCTGAAACGCCGGGAACAGTAGCGCCAGCAGCAGTTGGTCCATCGGCTACAACCGCGGAATCGCCGTCAGTCACGCCCGCTCAAAGCGCGCAGACCGCTCTTGCTCCGATTCAATTGACGCCGCAGCGCATGCAGAGCATTGGAGTAACGACTGGGACGGTGGAGTTCAAGCAGATCAGCAGCGAAATTCGTGCCACGGGCAATGTCAACATCGATCAGCGCCTGGTCTCCTACGTGCAGGTTCGCTTCCCCGGATATATCCGCCAAGTCTTTGCCAATGCCGTTTATCAATATGTGCGGAAGGGCGAACCCCTGTTCACGGTGTACAGCCCCGACATTGTGGCGACCGAGCAGGAGTATCTGCTGGCGAGGCAACATCAGAAGGCCCTGAGCACGAGCACGGTGGATGGAGTTGCGTCCGGAGCAGCCGCGCTCGCGAATGCGGCGCAACAGCGGCTGGAACAGTGGGAGGTGCCGACGGGTGAGTTGAATAAACTCAAAGCCACTGGCAAGCCGATCACCGATCTAACCATCAACTCGCCAGTTTCGGGTTACATCACCGAATATAATGCGCTGCCGAATATGTATGTTGAGCCGTCGACGCGGCTCTATACCGTCGCCGATCTTTCCCGTGTCTGGGTCAACGCGCAGGTGTTTCAGGATGACGTGGGCAGACTGAAGCCAGGCGATTCGGCGCAGATTACGGTGGACGCCTATCCAGGCCGCACTTTCTCGGGCCGCATCGACCAAATTCTGCCGCAGGTGGATCTGGCGACTCGTACGGTGCGCGTCCGGCTGGTAATCGACAATCCCGGTCTGAAGCTCAAGCCAGGCATGTTCGTCAACGTGGACATGAAAGCTCCGATGGGACGGCAACTCGCTGTTCCTGCTTCGGCGGTTCTGCAGACGGGCACGCAATCGCTTGTATTCCTGTACCAAGGCAACGGCACCCTGATACCAAAGCCTGTCGTGCTGGGGCCGCTCGTCGAAGATGAGTTCGTAGTCATCAGCGGCTTGAAACAACATCAGCGTATCGTCACCTCCGCCAATTTTCTTATCGATTCGGAGAGTCAGTTGCAGTCGGCGGCGGGCTCGTTCACGCCTCCACTACCCGGAGCAGGCGGCACGCAAGCTCCGGCCAAACCTGCTTCTCAAGTCAATATCGGCTTCACCACAGATCCGAATCCGCCGCGCAAGGGATCGAACATCTTTCGAATAAAGCTGACCGGCCCCGGAAACACACCTGTTGGCGGTGCCACCGTCACGGTTTCGTTCGATATGCCTGCGATGCCCGCGATGGGCATGGGGCCGATGAATACCACCGTGAAGCTGAACGATGAAGGCGCGGGAATGTACGAAGGCGCGGGATCGCTCGGCTCAGGCGGAACATGGCAAGTGACGATTTTGGCGGAGAAGAACGGCCAAGCGATAGCAGAAAAGCAACTGACCGAAAGCACAACGGGAGGCATGTAGATGATCTCCCGCATTATCGAAATCTGTGCTCACAATCGCTTTCTCGTCTTCACCGCAGCTGTGTTTCTTACACTCGCAGGCGTCTGGTCCCTCAAGCATATTCCCATCGATGCATTGCCCGACATCTCCGACGTGCAGGTCATTATTCACACGCCCTGGGCGGGCGAACCGCCGGACGTGATCGAGGATCAGGTCACGTATCCCATCGTCACCAGCATGCTCGCGGCCCCGCATGTGAAGGCCGTTCGAGCGCAGACCATGTTCGGCGACTCATACGTCTATGTTGTCTTTCAGGACGGCACAGACCTCTACTGGGCCCGCTCACGGGTGCTCGAATACTTGCAGGAAATCAGCGGCAGGTTGCCCGCTGACGTGCACCCAGTGATTGGTCCCGATGCGACCGGAGCGGGCTGGGTCTATGAATACGCAATCGTCGATACAAGCCATCGGCACAGCCTGGCCGATTTGCGCACATTGCAGGACTGGCATTTGCGTTATGCCCTTGAGACCGTTCCGGGCGTAGCGGAGGTCGCCAGCATCGGCGGATATGTGAAGCAGTACCAGATACAGCTCGATCCCAACAAGCTGCTCGCTTATGGCATTCCGCTTTCAACCGTGATCGACCGCGTAAAGGCCAGCACCAACGAAGTCGGCGGGAGGGAGTTGGATATGAACGGCGCGCGATACATGATTCGCGGCCGGGGCTATCTGCATTCGCTGAATGATCTGGCGGAAGTCGCCGTCGGCAGCCATAACGGCACGCCCGTTGTGTTGAGTGATCTGGGAACCGTGAGCTTTGGGCCGGACATTCGCGAAGGCGTTGCCGAATGGGACGGCAAGGGCGAGGCGGTTGGTGGCATTGTGATCATGCGTCAGGGTGCGAACGCTCTGAAGGTCATCACCGGCATCAAGCGAAAGCTGCGCGAGATCGCGCCCTCCCTTCCAGCAGGCGTCGAAATCATGCCGGGCTACGACCGGTCCGGCCTGATCCACGCCTCGATTCACACGCTGCAACGCGACCTGCTGGAAGAAATTGTGATTGTCAGCCTGGTCGTCATCGTTTTTCTCTTCCACTTCCGCTCCGCGCTGATTGCAATTCTGGCGTTGCCTATCGCAGTGCTGATCTCGTTCATTCCCCTCTACTTTCTCGGAGTGAGTTCCAACATCATGTCGCTTGGCGGTCTCGCACTCGCCATCGGCGTTCTGGTGGATGCCTCCATCGTGATGATCGAGAACGGCTACCGGCATTTATCCGAGCGGCAGCAGGACCAATCCAAACCCATCTCCGGACCAGAGCGCAGACGCATCCTTATTGATGCCGCAAAGCAGGTCGGCCCCGCGCTATTCTTCTCGCTGCTCATCATCATCGTTTCCTTTCTGCCGATCTTCATGCTTCAGGCGCAGTCGGGCCGAATGTTTCGCCCTCTGGCATGGACCAAAACGCTTTCCGAGGCCTGCGCGTCCCTCCTGGCCATCACGCTTGTTCCGGTCCTGATGGTCATGTTGATTCGTGGACGCCTTCGCCCGGAAAGCGCCAACCCCGTTTCACGTGTCACGCAGGCGGTTTACCTGCCCATTTTGCGATGGTGCCTGCACCATCGCTGGCTTACCATTGCGCTTAATTTGATTTTCCTGGCGGTGACCATACCGCTGGCGCTTCATCTCGGAAGTCAATTCATGCCACCGCTGTTTGAAGGCTCCGAGCTCTATATGCCCACCGCGCTTCCCGGCATCTCCATCGAACAGGCCAAAGTCCTGCTTCAGGAGCAGGACCGCATCCTGCGCAGCTTTCCTGAAACCCTCAGCGTCTTTGGAACCGTGGGCCGCTCCGACAGCGCCACCGACAACGCGCCGCTTGACATGTACGACACAACCATCATGCTGAGACCGCGCAGCCAATGGCCGGCGGCCATGACTTACGCCAAACTGATTCAGGACATGGATGCCAAGCTGCAATTTCCGGGCCTGTCCAACACCTGGAC
>JBOGMA010000258.1:0-4223 GCA_050746465.1 Acidobacteriaceae bacterium | reverse complement strand
GCTTCATGCTCTGCTTCGGCTTCTGCTGCGGAGGCTTGTGCCTGCTCATGCTGCAATACCTCACCGGCGGCAAGTGGGGGCTCATCATCCGCCGTCCTCTGGAAGCCATGACCCGCACCCTGCCGCTGGTCTTCCTCTATTTCCTCCCGGTCGGCATCCTTGGAATGTCCTACGGCCAGCTCTACAGTTGGAGGAAGTACGCGGACTGGGCGACAGCGCTCAAGAATCACGAAATCAGCCCCGACCTGGCCCACGCCATTCACTGGAAACACGCCATCCTGAATCCTTACGGTTTTTGGGGAACTTCGCTGTTTGTCTTCATGATGGTCGGCATCTACATTTTCTTCCTGAACCGCTACTCCCTCAAGCGCGACGCGGATCCGGAACCCAACGTCAAATTCTGGCAGACGCGGTTTGAGAACATCAGCGGTTTCGGCGTGCTGTTCTATTCGATCATGCTGTTTATCGTGGCGATCTATTGGGTCATGTCCCTCGATCCCAACTGGTACTCCACCGTTTACGGATTTCAGTTCCTGGTCGGCCAGGCCTACGGGGTCTTTGCGCTGGCGCTTCTCACCCTCATGGCCCTGGCGAAAGCCGAACCGATCAAGTCCACCTTCCGCGTCACTGAGCAGCACGATATGGGCAAGCTCTGCTTCGCTTTCGTCATGCTCAATATCTACCTCGCTTTTGGAGCCTTCCTGATCATCTGGTCGGGCAACTCGCCGGAAGAGATTCCCTGGTATCTTGACCGCATTCGCGGCAATTGGGGCATAGTCGCAACGCTGGACTTCATCTTCCACTGGCTGCTGCCGTTTACCCTGCTGCTATCGAGCGACCTCAAGCGCATTCGGAAGCGCCTGTCCGTCGTCTGCTGCATCATGATCTTCGCCCGCGCCGTGGACATGTTCTGGCTGATCGAGCCGAACTTCCCCGACGCCGCGCGTAATCTGCACTGGAGCGTCGGTATCTTCGAGTACGCCACGCTGCCGGTCGCAATGATTTCCTTCTGGATGTACTACTACTTCACGCAACTCAAGCGGCGGCCGCTTGTCGCCACCAACGACCCGCATCTGGCGGAAATTCTGGAGCCTGAACATGTCCACGCCTAACGAAAACGAGTCGAAAAATAAAGCCAGTTCGATTCGCGAAGGCTACGAGGTCACCGACGTCAGCGTTCCCGGCATCGCTGTCTTCCTCATCGGCCTGTTCATCTCGGTGTGCGTTTTCTTCGTCTTCTGCTTCGGAATGGGCAAGGTCATCAATACCGCGCTCGCCAAGCGCGACGGCCCGCTCAACAAGTGGAACGCTCCGCCCACTCCACAATCGAAGAAGCTCAAGAACATGGAATCCAACCCGGCGGGCGAACAGATTCAATTGGAGCAGTTAACCCATAGCTTTCCGACGCCGCGCCTCCAGACCGACAATGGCGCGCAGGACCTGGTCGATCTCCATCGCCGCGAAGATCTCCTTCTGGACCACTACAGTTGGATCAATCAATCGCAGGGAAAAGTTCGCATTCCGATTGACCGCGCCATGCAGATCATCGCCCAGCGCGGACTGCCCGTCGAACAGAAGTCCGGCCCGCAGGAGCCTCTGATGTTTGGCGACTCAACCCCAACCGTGCAAACGCCCCTTACTGATGGCTTTGCGCGCACAGAATTCGAGCAGGAAGAAGACTCCGGAGCAAAGCCGGGACAACGGCCCTATACCGGAAACTAGAATCGAGAGCAGGGAATCGGCTTCAAGGCAGTATGAAGAAACTGGCAACAATTCGGAAATGGGCTCTCGGCTTCGGGCTCCTCGTTTTTACTCTGGCCAGCGTTAGCTTCGGCTCCGCGCAGGTAAACGACTTTGGTAAACATGTCGAACCTCCGGTCACCAACCAGGCGCCCCCGATGCTCAAAAAGGTCAAAGTTACCCAGAATCTGAATGCACAGGTTCCGCTTGACCTCACCTTTCGCGATGAAACCGGCAAGACCGTCAAGCTCGGCGATTACTTCGGCAAGCGTCCGGTGATTCTCGGAATGGTCTATTACAAGTGCAAAATGCTTTGCCCGGAGGAAATCAACGGGCTGGTCGGCGCCCTGGAAATGGTCAAGTTCAACCCCGGGAAAGACTTCAATATCGTCTTCGTAAGCTTCGACCCAACCGAAACGCCACAGATAGCAGCCCAGGAAAAAGCCGTCTACATGAAGCGCTATGGGCGTCCTGCAGACGTGAACGGCTGGCACTTTCTTACCGGGCAGCAGGCCCAGATCAATGCTCTCGCCTCAGCTACCGGCTATCACTTCGAGCGCATGCCCGGCCCGGATGGCAAAATGGATCAATTTGCCCACGCCAGCGCGATCGAAATTCTCACCCCAACAGGGAAAATCTCGCAGTACTATCTCGGAGTTGAATACGCGCCAAAGGACCTCCAACTCGGTCTCGTCGAAGCTTCGGACGGGAAGATCGGATCGCTGGTCGACAACATTCTTACCTACTGCTACCGCTACAATCCGCTGCTGGACCGGCACGACCTGATCATCGCACGCGTCCTTCAGGCGGCTTGCCTGCTCACACTTTTGCTTCTTGGCACCTACATGGGAATCAATTTTCGACGTGACATCCGGAACGGGCGCTCCGCCTCCGGCAAAACGGCGAACGGATAAAGGGAACGATGCATTATTTCATCAGTCCAGTACTTTGGCAGTTTCTCGTTAAGTGGATGACGCACTTCGCGCTCTTCCCGCCCGAAGCGTCGTCGATCGCGCCTTATGCCGATGCCCTGTATTTTTTCCTGATCCTGATTTCGCTGGTCGGCGTGGTCATCGTCACCGCTCTCATCGTCGGCTTCTCGATCGTCTATCGCAGAGAACGGCATCCTGAGCCCACACAGATTGAAGGGTCCACGCTGCTTGAGGCAACCTGGACCATCATTCCTCTGGCCCTCTTCATGATCTGCTTTGTCTGGGGCGCGCTGCTTTATTTCCGCATCTACGACCCGCCCACGAACGCCATGAACATCTACGTCGTCGGCAAACAATGGATGTGGAAGGCCGAGCACCCAGGCGGCCAGCACGAAATCGATGCCCTGCACGTCCCGATCGGCCGGCCCGTACAGCTCACCATGATCTCGCAGGACGTCTTCCATAGCTTTTCCGTTCCTGCCTTCCGCGTGAAGCGCGAGGTTATCCCCGGCCGCTATACCACCGTATGGTTCACCGCCACCAGGCCGGGCACCTATCATCTTTTTTGCACGCAATACTGCGGCACGCTGCACTCGCAGATGATTGGCGAAGTCACGGCCATGACGCCCTCTGACTATCAAGCCTGGCTCGCCGGCTCCACCAGCGGCGCTTCGCTCGCGCAGAACGGCGAACGGCTCTTTGCCAGCCTCGGCTGCAACTCCTGCCACTCCGGCAACGCTTCCGCCCGTGGGCCGAACCTTGCTGAAGTCTACGGCTCCAAACTTCAACTCTCAAACGGATCCTATGCGGTCGTCGATGACGCCTTCCTCCGCGATGCCATTCTCAACCCGAGTACCCACGTTTCCGCCGGCTACGCGCCCATCATGCCGACGTATCAGGGGCAGGTCAGCGAAGAGGGATTGATCGATCTCGTCGAGTACATCAAGGCACTCCATTCGAACGAGCGCATCCAACAGACGCTCAACACTCCTCTGGCGGAGAGCCCGGGACCCGCTCCCGGCGTAAATGGCAACTCCATCCAGAATGCGGTGCCGCACAACTACATCACCCGGCATTCCACCACCGTGCAGCACTCGGATCGGACGGTAGACCAATGAGCTTTCAAGGAAAAGGTGGATGCCCGCCACTCACCGGGAAACATAATGCAGAGCCGGCGCCCAGCTTTATGGCGTACGATGTTTCACTACCGGCCATCATGAAGAAACACGAGGTGCAGACCGTTGGATAGCCAGGCAACCGCGACTCTTCCTGAACAGGCGCATGCCGTACACGAGCATCCCGAGTACGTGCGCCATCACTTTGCGAATGCGACGCAGCAGCGGGAGACTGCCAATTTCGGCATGTGGCTCTACCTGCTGACTGAAATCATGTTCTTCAGCGGGCTGTTCATCGCCTACCTTATCTATCGCAACTGGTACTATCCGGCCTTTGTCGCCGGCAGTCATCAGCTCAAGATATGGGCCGGAACCCTGAACACCGTCGTGCTGATCTGCTCCAGCTTCACCATGGCCATGGGCGTCTACGCGGCGG
>JBOGMA010000257.1:0-2776 GCA_050746465.1 Acidobacteriaceae bacterium | reverse complement strand
AGATCAGCCTGTACGGATTCGACCGTAACATCCTTTTGTCGTATCTGATCGACGACCTGCTTTGCACCTTTCGTATTGGAGTTGTAGTGAAGCAGAATATTAGCGCCCTCGCCTGCCAACGCCAAAGCAGTTGCGGCTCCGATGCCGCCGCTTGCTCCGGTAACGAGAGCTGTCTTGTCCTTGAGCAATGTTCCTTTATTCATGAAGTATTGAAGTCTCCTTTTGCGAAATAACCAATTGGCTTAGAGGGCCCATAAAGAGCCACTGCACTGCAACGCCGATAAAAGGCAGCAGCGCGAAGAGTAAAAATGCCGGGCTGTAGGAAAACCGCTGCACCAGCCAGCCCGTGACCAGCATGAAGACCATTCCTCCGAATCCAGAACCCATGCTGGCGACGCCGTAGACCGACGCAACGCTGTTGGAAGGGAAGACGTCCGCCGGCATCGGCAGCATATTGGCCAGTGCGGCGGTGTAACCCGCCATCGCGATCGAGATCAATGCAATGCACAACATGACGGAGTCGACGCGAACCGCCAGGATCGCCATGGCCATCATCACGCATGAGAGCGTAACAGCAGCCTTCCTCGCATTGGTAATAGATAGATGAAGGCGAAGGAAACCCTTCGACAGAAGTCCTCCGGCGGCACTCCCCGCGCCCGCCACCAGAAAGGGTATCCATGCATAGTGCCCAACATAGCTGAGGCTCTCATGCCGCCCTCTCACGAGATATTCGGGGAACCAGAAGGTGTAGAAATACCACACCGGATCTATAAATATCTTCGAAACTGTAAAGGCTAAAGTGAATCTTGAGCGCACCAGGGCGCGAATGGACGGACGAGCAGTGCGCTCCTCCGGAAGGGAATCTACCTTTGACGGTGATCTGGAAAAGACAAGCCAGCCTATCAGCCAGAGGAAGCCAAGAAAGCTTACGCAGGCGAAGGATGCGCGCCAGCCAAACCGCAGCACAAGCAGTACGATGAGCGGAGGCGCAAGTATGGCCCCCGCTGCTGATCCGCTGTTGAAGAGGCCGGATGCAAGGGCCCGCTCTTCCGCCGGGAACCACTCCGCCACCAATTTTGCGGCGGCCGGCCAGTTACCCGCCTCTCCCAGCCCGAGCAGGAATCGAAATGCTCCGAGCGAGACGGTACTGTCCGAGAAAGACTGGAGCAGCGAAGATATCGACCACCATCCAACAAAAACCGCATACCCGACCCGTGTCCCGACGCGGTCGATGATGATCCCGGACAATCCGTTCATCAGCGTGTACGCGAGCAGAAAAGCAAACAGTACGCGCGAGTATCCTTCGTCGCTCATGTGGAACTGAACGTGTAATATCGGAGCAGCCACTGAGAGCGATTGGCGGTCGAGATAATTGATAGCCGTCGCCAAAAAGGCGAATGTAATCATGATCCAGCGCCAACGGTGGGCGCGAAGATGCTTCACGCGCGACCTGCCTGAGCGTTTCGGAAAGATGAAAACTGTCGTGAATGTGAGGAGTGTAGCGGAACGCGGACATTGAGCAGCCAATTCAGGAAATCACCTGCACTGCCGAACCAAGCGAATGAGAACCAATCGCGATTACGGAACCGGCAGCTGAATCTGATCATGTAATCCATGGCATCGCGACGGAGACCCTATTTGATCTTTGCGGGAAGCGCTTCCAACACTCTGACGCGAGAGGGATACCCTTGTCAAGCCGAGGATCCTCGTCCAGAAATGGCGGGAGTATGTAAGTTGCGGCAGGCAGGCGCAGGAGACTAGCGGCGGGTGGGAGGCTTTGCGATCGAGGAGCGCTCCATCAATTCCACGCCCAGGACGCGATGTTCCGGCACCCGCTGTTTATTGCCGGCCAGCTTCATTACCATTTCAAGGGCAGCCGCTCCCATTTCATATTTCGGCTGCCGAATTGTTGTCAAGGGAGGATGAACCAGCGCAGCCAGTTCAACGTCATCGAACCCGCCCAGGGAGATATCTGTCGGAATTCTGACTCCCATTTCCAAAGCGGCCTTGATCACGCCAAACGCGACCGCATCATTTGCGGTGGATATCGCGGTGATTTTGCCAGGAGAGCGCAACAAATTTTTAGCCATTTGATAGCCGCCCTCCATAGTATGGAGGCCGTGAATCACCGTTGCCTCCAGCTTACCCGCCCGGCGCAGGCCATCCAGAAAACCCTTTGTCCGTATGGACAAATTCGAGTTGTTCCGCGGACCTGTAAAGTGAACAATGTTCCGGTGGCCGTTCGCCACCAGGCATTCCGCCATTAATCGACCGCCCCGTTCATTGTCGGCGCATACCGTGGAAAACTGCGTATTATCCGCAGCCCGGTTCAGCAGCACAACCGGAATGCCGCTCGATGCAATATAGCCCTGCTCCTCCGACGTGAGTGTTGCGACGGAGTTCATGATGATGCCGTCCACTCTCTTCTCGATTAAAGAGTTGATGTAGTGCATCTGTTTGCCTGAATCCACATCGCTGTTGCAGAGCAGGACATCCATGCCGACCTTATAGGCCGCGTCCTCCACTCCACGCGCCGCTTCGGCAAAATACGAGTTACGAATATCGCTGATGATCAGCCCGATGGCATTGGAGCGGCCTGTAACTAAGCCGCGCGCGAAACGATTCGCCTTGTAGTCAAGCTGCGTGGCAGCCTCAAGGACACGCTTCCGCGTTTCCGGATGAACCCCCTATGCGCCGCTCAGCGCTCGGGATGCGGTTGCGAGAGTGACACCGGTAGCGTCGGCAACATCCTGCAATGTAGGGCGCCCAGCTTTTC
>JBOGMA010000256.1:0-8568 GCA_050746465.1 Acidobacteriaceae bacterium | reverse complement strand
TTCGTGCGCCGTCGAGAAGGTGGCACCGGAAAGCTCACGGACCGAGAAGGCCGGCATTCGTTCACCAATTTTGGTGTGCGTTGCCTGCTCCATAGATTCGCTGGAATTGCTCTGGGCCAGCAGCACTCCCGAGCCGCCCAACGCAATGCTCATCAGTAGAATTGCGCCCCTCAATTTCCAATTGGCCAGGTTCCGCATCGTACTCCGTCCCCCTTACCGCTCTACTTTACCCTCTCCAGCACTTCAGGCCGTATCAAATACAGAAAGAAGACCAGGTTCACCATCAGCATTACGATCATGGGTAGCTGGTGGAAGCGGAAGAGCATGAAGGCCGCGTAGCTCATCGAAAGAAACGCCGCGCCAAGCGTCAGCGCCCAACCCCAGCGCTTGAGCTTAAGCAGCCCGTTGGCGGCTATGGCGAAGAGCAGGCAGATCAGCATCACGGTGATGGGCAGCTTGTGCAGGATGATGCCGATGAGTCCGATGCCGCACTGCGCCAGCATCCAGAGCGCGATGACGGCCATGCCCGGCAGCAGTTTTGTCGCTTCCAGTTGAGCGTCCGGGTTGTCCAGCCGAAGTTTGCTCATAACGTGTGCAGGTAGGCGAGCAGGTCCCGCAATTGCTCCTGATCCATGGTATTGCCAAAGGCCGGCATCATGCCACGTCCGTGCAAAATGACGTTGGTCACGCGGTCATCGTTCGCGGGCGCGCCGCTGCGCAGGTACTTCTCCTTGAACAATCCCTGCAGCCCCGGCCCGTGCAGCGAGCGGGTGTCGTTGGGGTGGTGGCAGCGGGCGCAGTTCTGGACAAAAACTTCGTGCCCGCGCAGCTCAGTTGGGGTCAGCTCGCTCAGAGGCTTTGACGGCGGCAGCTTGGGACCGCATCCCGCGAGAAGAGAGAGCGCGAGCGCCGCGGGAATCAGTTTGGGAGCGGAAGCCAAGGGACTGCCTTCCATCTTACTCAACTATTTCGATCGAAAGCCCAAACATTCGGCTACTCGGCCTCGTAAATCGCCTTCACAATTTCATCCATCGACTTCACTGACGCGCCATGGTCGGGGCCGTGGTTGTTGCAGAGGATGGAGAAGACGATGGTTTTGCCGCTCCGGGCGGTGAGGTAACCGCTGAGCGTATGGACACCAGCGAGCGTGCCGGTTTTGGCCACGACTTTTCCGCGCAGCGGACGTGTCCGGAAGCGGTCGCCGAGCGTGCCATCAATGCCGCCGATGGGGAGGCTGGCGCGCAGTTCCCCACCCCAGGGCTGATGCGCGTCATAGACGAGCAGCGTGGTAAATGCCCGTGGAGTAATGAGGTCCTGTGGAGACAGTCCGGAGCCGTCGTAAAACTCGAAATCGGCGGGATCGACTCCAGCCTTAAGGAGAAATTGATGGACCACGCGCGCGCCCTGGGCGACAGAACCGTCTCCAGCCTCAAGCCGTCCCAAAAGGCGGAGGTACAGTTCGGCGTGAAGGTTCTGGCTCACCTTGAGGGTCACCGTCACGTCCTGCTCAAACGGCGGAGAGACATGCGTTGCCAGCTCCCGCATCCCGTTCGATGGCGGCTCAATGGTTGATAAGGTAAGCGGATGCAGAACGATTGGCTCATCCACTTCCTGGCGAAAATCCCGCGTGTCCACCGAAAGTCGGTGATCGGCCTTGGCATCTCCGGTAACGGTGATGCCGCGGGCCAGCAGCATTTGCCGAAGCGCGCGGGCGGCGAATTCGGCCGGGTCCTCAATGGCGAGACCGGTGTGCAGGCCGGTTTCATTTACCGTCCCAAAGAGCCGGATTACCGTTGATCCCGGCGCGCGGTCCAGCCCCGAGTTGGCACTCTGGCGGCCAGGCAGAACGACCAGCGAGTTCTCTACTTTGTAATACGGAACATCGGGGCACCAGGCCACGGACATAGCCGCGCCAATCGCCGGTGCAGCGGGCGGCGGGCTGCTGGGCTGAGTTGCGGATTGGGGCAGGCTCGATGGGCAATCCTGCGGGCCGGACCCGACATTCAGGTAAACGACATTGTCGTTGACGGTAAGGGCGGAAACGGGAGCGCCGTAGTCCCAGGTCAGATCGTCCCATGCCCAGCCTGAGCCGTATCGCTCCCACGGGATCCAGGTATCGTCTCCGATGATGTCGCCGTCGATGCGTTTGATGCCGCGAGCGGCGATCTGATCGGCCATGCTGGCCAGTGCCATCAATGGAGGATTGGGCCGCTCGGTGTGGCCGCCATAAGGATAGGTTCGACCGGAAAGAGTGGGGTCGCCCGCGCCGAGCAGGTCAATGTCTCCGTGAAGGACTCCGTCGCGACCCAGCGTGCCAGAGGTGACGGCGTTGGTGGTCCAGGTCACGCCTTTGGGAAACAGCGCCAGGGCCGCCGATGCAGTGGTGAGCTTGGCGTTCGACGCCGGTTCGAAAAGCTGGTTGTCATTGAGCGCGTAAATGGGCGCTCCGTCCGCCGTCACCACGGAAATCCCCCAATGCGCCTGCGCGGCTGTGGGATCACGGAGAATTTTCTGGATTTTTGACGTGAGACGCCGCGGATTGTGCTGCCTCCGATGATGGCGAACGGAGGCGCTGCCGGGCAGCGTCAGCAGCAAAACACACAGCAAAAGTGCGACGCGGAGGTGAAGTTTGGGATTTACAGTCATCTCTTGGCGAAGTGTAGCATCAGAGGCGATATGCCCTTCGAACGGCGGGACGAATACGTTTGGCAGTTGCTCACGCGGCAGTTGGCCCTGGGGCATCGCACTGTCGTGATGGGCGTGCTGAACGTGACGCCGGATTCTTTTTCCGATGGAGGGCGGTTCCGTTATCCCGGTACCGCGGCCGCCGATGCTTTGCGCATGTTCGAGCAGGGGGCGGACATTGTGGACATCGGGGGCGAGTCCACGCGTCCCGGAAAACGCACCGAGGTTTCCGCGGATGAGGAGCAGCGCCGGGTGCTGCCCGTTATTGAATCTGTTCTGCGGGCCAAGCCGGACGCGCTGCTCTCGGTGGATACCTATAAGGCGTCAACGGCGCGTGCCGCAGTGGAAGCGGGCGTCGAGATTGTGAACGACGTGAGCGCGCTGAGCTGGGACGCGGCGATGGCCGGAACCTGCGCGGAATTGAAGTGCGGCCTGGTGCTGATGCACACGCGAGGGCGTCCTGAGGAGTGGCGTACATTGCCTCGGCTGGAAAGCGGCGATGTGCTGCCTCTGGTAAGGGAGGATTTGCAAAAGAGTCTGCGGACGGCGCTGGCGGCGGGCATCGACGCTGACCGGATTGCGGTTGATCCGGGATATGGGTTTGGAAAATGGCTGAACGAGAATTATTCGCTGCTGGCGCGCCAGGATGAATTGCGAAAAATAGGGCGGCCCGTGCTGGCTGGAGTTTCGCGGAAGTCGTTTCTGGGCTCGGCCCTGAAGGACCTGCATGGTGGGAAGAACGCTCCGGTGATGGAGCGCGGGAATGCGACACTAGCGGCGTTGACGGCGGCGATTCTGGCCGGGGCGCATCTTGTGCGGGTGCATGAGGTGAAGCCGGCAGTCGAAGCCGCCCGGATTGCGGATGCGGTGCTGGCGGGCTTGTGAATTGCGGTAAATTGATTCGCGTCGCGCGGCGGGTTCAAGCGCTTCCACTAGAATGATTCGTTCGCTTCTGGAGACGCAATGACGAATCTTGAACTTGAGGGCCGGCCGCTCTCGCTGACCGAGATCGTGGACGTGGCCGTGAAGGGTCGCCCGGTTTCGATTGCGGCGAGCGCCTATCCGGGTATGGCGGCCTCGCGCGCGGTGGTGGAAAAGCTGCTCGAGCGCGGCGAAACCGCGTACGGCATCAACACTGGATTCGGCAAGCTCAGCGACGTGCGCATTGAGCCGGACCAAATCGAGGAATTGCAGCACAACCTGGTCCGCAGCCACTCGTGCGGCATTGGAGCGCCGCTGCCGGAAGATGAAGTCCGCGCCATGCTGCTGTTGCGTGCGAACGTTCTGGCCAAGGGTCTCAGCGGCGCGCGGCCTGTCGTTGCCGAGACGCTGGTTTCCATGCTCAATGCCCGCGTGCATCCGGTGATTCCCGCTCGCGGGTCCGTGGGGGCCAGCGGCGACCTAGCTCCGCTGGCACACTTGGCGCTGGCCCTTATCGGCGAAGGCGAGGTTATTTTTGAAGGCGCGCGCACAGCATCGTCAAAAGCTCTGCAAAGAGCCGGTATCGCACCATTGCGTCTGGCCGCGAAAGAGGGGCTGGCCCTGCTGAACGGCACGCAGGCCATGGCCGGAGTGGGGGCTTTGGCTCTGGCCCGGGCGCTGCGCGTGGCCGAACTCTTCGACCTTGCCGGAGCCATGTCGCTGGAGGCGCTGCGAGGCACGCCTGCGCCTTTTGACGAACGCATCCACGCCTCCCGCCCGCATCGCGGACAGATTGCTGCGGCTCGCCACCTGCTCTGGCTACTTCAGGACAGCGAGATTCGGGAATCGCACCGCCATAACGACCCCCGCGTCCAGGACGCCTACTGCCTCCGCTGCATGCCGCAGGTGCACGGCGCGGCGCGGGGCGCTCTGCAACACGTTCGAGAGATCATCGAGATCGAGTCGGGCTCGGCCACAGACAATCCGCTGATCTTTGCGGATGATTCCGCGATCATCTCGGGCGGCAACTTTCACGGCGCGCCGCTAGCCCTGGCCCTGGACTACGCCGCCATTGCTGTGACCGATCTGATGAGCATCAGCGAGCGCCGCATTGACCGGCTGATCAATCCGGACATCAACGAAGGGCTGCCCGCGTTCCTGTCCCCGCACGCCGGAGTTTCCTCCGGCATGATGATCGCCCACGTCGCCGCGGCGGCTCTGCTGAACGAGGCCAAGGTGCTTTCGCATCCAGCCAGCGTCGATTCGGTGCCGACATCAGGCGGCAAGGAGGACCACGTTTCGATGGGCATGACGGCGGCTCTCAAGCTGCGGCAGATCATTGAAAATTCCGAGCACGCGCTATCGATTGAATTGATGGCCGCCGCGCAGGGACTCGAATACCGGCTGCCGCTCAAGCCGGCCCGCGAAGTCGCACAAGCCGCCGCAGCGGTGCGGGAGATCGTCGCGCCCCTCACCGCAGATCGCCCGCTCTCCGCAGACATTGAGCGGCTGGCTTCGGCGATTCGGTCCGGAAAGCTCGATGCCTGGCGGAAAGAGCCGGAGGCCGCCAACTAATATTTCGACTTGAAGCTGTAGTTCGCCCCAAACGTAAATTGGAACGAGTTGCGGAGCGTGGGCGGCACCGCCGGCGGCGGATCATTCAGGTAGCTGTCCATGGTCCCTACCTGGAAGCTCAGGCTCTTGTAGAACGGAATCGCAAGACTATTGGTTTCACTGGCCGAGTAGGCGCGCGTGTTGTTATACGCCGGCAGATAGGAAACCTGCTGGTTGAACAGCAGTCCGCGAAACAGGTGCAGCACGTAAGCTCCCGCAACGGTCGAACCGATCAGGTTTTGATTGATCCCGTCGCTTGCGTCAATGAAGTTCTGCTTCTCGTATTGTCCCGTGACCTTGAAGTCCAGCTCCTGCTTCGGCCACTTGAAGGCCGTGTAGCCGATGCCCGCCCCATAAACCTGCTGAAGATTCAGGCCCTGGCTGTAGTTATGGTCAAAGGTAGTCTGGGCCAGCGCGTAAAAGCGCGTGGAGAAGTATTTGTCCTGTTCCGCCGCGGCGTGGAAGATGGAGCTCTTGCTGTTGCTGGCCGGGTAGAACACGCCCTCCGAGACGTAGGCCCGCTGCGTGATTTTGCCGTAGGAGCCCGTGAAATCGATGGTGGTGCGGTTCTTCGGATTCAGCCACGTCACTGAAGGCTCAACCCGCGCCAGGGCAATGCCTCCGTTGAAGGTGTACTGCTTCTGCGTGGCTTGCACGATGGTCGCCCCGGCGGTCATTGAGCCTCTCCAGCCACCGAAAACTCCCGGATGCCCGAGGATTTCGCGGCTCAGCGTTGTCTCGTCAATGATGTACTGCGCGCTCTTTACCGGGATGGGCGGAATCGTGGCGTTGTTCTCGGGAGTGACGGTGATCATGTTATCCGCCACAGAAAGGGAGCCTTGCGGAATACGCGCGGGGGCTTTGCCGTATTGCGGTGTGATACTTCCGGTGAGAACCGCCATTCGACTTTTGGTGTCAAGTTCCTTGATCTTTGACCACGGCACATTGATATCGCCGACGATATCGCTGTGGAACGTGACAGTGCCGCCCACCTCGCGGACAAAGGTTCCGGAGAGCCGATCTCCATTGCTAAAAACGATCATGTCAGGAGGCGGCCCGTGCTTCGCCGGAGGCGCGGTGTTGTGGCCTCCAAACAGCGTGTCTGAAGCCGACGCCGACATGGAGGGAAGCAACAGAAACAAAGGCAACAGGACAAAATGCAAATAAGACAGCCGTCGTACCGGAAGCATCAAGTAATTCCAACTCCAGATTTTCAAAGTAGTTTCCGGGCACGGCCCGGAGAGTTGCCCGGATGCGGGTCCAGGCGATGTCTATTTATGGTAACGCGAACAGCGAGGGGCGCACGATAGTCTGTGCGCCCCAAATCGGAAAGATGTTCCCTGTCGGGTACGTCAGTAAGACGACTTGATGTTGTAAGTCACGCCCGTGGTGAACTGGAACGAATTGCGCTTCGTGGTGGGGAACGTGAGCGGCACATCGTTCAAATACGTGTCGAGCGTGCCCAGCGAGAAGCTGAAGTTCTTGTAAACAGGCAGCGAAAGCGTATCCGACTCATTGAAGGAGTACGCATGAAGGTTGTTCCACGCAGGAATATAGAGCAGTTGTTGCGTAAACAGAATTCCTTTGGTGACGTGGCGAAGATACGATGCTCCAAACGTGGACGCGATCAGGTTCTGGCTGGATGGGGCGGGAGGAAGAACATTCGCAAACGCCTGCCGCTCGTACTGCAATACGGCTTTGACATCGAGTTCCTGCACCGGAGATTTAATAAGCGTGTAACCCACCCCGCCGCCGTAGATCTGTTGCAGATCCAGGCTCTGGCTGTAGTTGTGATCGAAGGACACCATCCCCAGAACATAAGCGCGCGAGGAAATATATTCGTCGCGCTCCGCCCCGACGTGCAGGATGGAGCTTTTGGTCGATGTGGAGGGAACGAACGTGCCGTCGGGCAGAGTGTAGGCCGGCTGCGTGATCTTGCCGTAAGACTGCGCGTAATCAAGGCTGGTGCGGTTGCGCGGAGCCAGCCAGCTTACGGAAGGAATGGCGCGCACCAGCGCGAGCGCTGCCGCAAAGCTGGATTGGTTTTGCGTGGCCTGCACGATGGTAACGCCGAGGGTCGCGCCGCCATTCCACCCTTCACCAAGACCCGGATGCCCATACACCTGCTTCCGCAACGTGGCGTCATCAACGATGTACTCGGCGTTCGCCAGTGGGATAGCCGGAATGGTGGCATTGTTCTCAGGGTGCACGGTAACTAAATCATGAGCGATGACCACGCTTCCCTCAGGCAAATTTGCGGGAATCTGGCCGCGGCGCATCGAAATGCCCTTGTTCAAAACTGCCACCTTGGTCTGCGTGTGCAGCTCGCGAACCTTGGCAATTGGAACCGTAATATCGCCAAGAATGTCGTCATGGAACACGACGTCGCCACTGACGACGCGAAGAAATTTTCCGGAGAGCCGGTCTCCGTTTTCCAGGACAAGCAGGTCGGGAGTACCGGAAGGCGCGGCCTGAGCCCCCCCACTGCCATCTGCCGCGGAAGCCTGGCAAAAGCCCGGCGTCGGAAATACCTGCAGGGCAAGTATGAGAAGAGAGGAGACGGCGAGGCGAGTGGCTAAGCGCAATTGCATAGTGAGTGGCTCCCTAAAAATGATTTTTGGGTCCCGGACAGTGATTGCTGAGATGCTGGAAATAGCGGCTGCGGTTGGCTTTAGACGCAATTGTGAAATCCCGGGTGAGCACTGAGCCAGATGCTGACTTTGTATTTGTAGGTGCTTGTGAGCCGATGCTGCTGTAGAATTTCGCTGTTCATCCCGCGGAGCATGATCTTACATGCGAGCAATTCATTTTAAAGAAGCGGAAGGTGCAAGCGAACTCTGGCAAATTCATGCGTTGAATCACCGCGTATTTGCCGAGGAAATAGCTCAGCACCACAAGCAGTCTTCTGGTGTCTTGATTGACCGGTTTCACGCCCAGAACAGGTACTTCGTAGCAGTCCAGAATAAGGTCGTGATTGGGATGGTTTCGGTGCATGATGGTCCGGAATTCTCAATTACGAAACGGCTGCCGGATCCCACACAGTTGCGAAATTTCCCTCTGCCGCTCGAGGTGCGGCTTTTGGCAATTGCGCAAGAAAAGCGAAAACGCACGGTCCTGGCGGGCTTGCTATGGCAGGTCTATCGCTATGCAGTTTCGAATGGGCATTCTCACTTGTTAATCTCCGGGATTTCGGAACGTGAGCCCATGTATAGAAAAATGGGGTTCTCCGCTCTCGGACCGGCTGTCCCGGAAGGTAAAGCGGCCTTCATTCCGATGGCGATGCCCATTTCCGGGCCGTTTCCGGAATCGAATAGGAGACGCCTTCGCCTGCATGAGCGACACTGGAGC
>JBOGMA010000255.1:0-1801 GCA_050746465.1 Acidobacteriaceae bacterium | reverse complement strand
ATCTGCCTGGCCGCCGGAACCTATTCGCTCCCTGCGCCTCTGCGCCTCACCTCCGCGCACACCAATATCACTCTTAAAGCCTGCCGGCCCGGCAGTGTCCGGCTGCAGGCGCAAGCCGGGAATGAGTCAAGCTTTAACGATGGCCTCATCGTTCTCGACAACGTTACGGCCTTCACGCTCTCCGGCATCGACCTGCTCGTGCCCGTAGCCTTCTTCACCGGAACCTTCGCCGGACTCGCCGCCACCGCCATGCCTTCCGATGTCGCTTCCATGGCCGGTTCCCTCGTCGTCTCCATCGGCGTGCGTATCATCAACGGCTCTGAAATTACGATCACCGATTGCGCATTCGGCGTCGCCTCCAGAGGACTGGCATCGAATCAGCAAAGACCCTCCGCGCTCTTTTCCGCCGGGATCTTCGCCTCCGGCCAAAACGACGGCATCCGGGTGGAAGGCAATCAGTTTATTCTCAACTTGCGGAAAGAGATCATCACTGCCGACAACTTCATCGCTGGATTCGTCCTCAGTTCCACCGTTTCCTTCATCACAAATGTCATCCAGGTCAAGCAAGGCAGCTCAGCCCCGGCTCCGCCCACGCACCTCCAGGCCAACGTCGACGAAACCGCAAAAGCCAACGTCAACGACGTAGCCCCGAACGCCACAACAAAAGCCGCGAAGGCAAAAAAGAGCCAGGCGCAGGTCAAGCAGCCCAACATCGCGCCGCGCATCGCTGACCTTCCCGCAAGCGACCTCTCCAGTATTGGAGCCGCCACGGAAGCCGGCGAGCCGAAATACACTTCCGGCCTGCAGCTAGTCGGAGGCGAGCTTCAGAACATTGGCAAGTTCGGCACTTTCAACAACGCGGCGGCCACGCTCGCCTCGCAGGGAGGAAACGTCCTCGCTGCAACCCTTGACGACTCCACCTTCCGTGACAACGTCTTCGAGCGCCTCACCTGCGCCGCGCTCATCCTCGGCGAGCCCGGCACCATTGACGTTCTCTCCAACCAGGTCGAAGCCTGCCACGCGGGCTTCTGGTTCGTCACGCCCGCAGAAGCACAAAACCTGCTCTATGATCCGCAAAATCTCGCGCTTCTTGGAGCCACCATCGCTCTCGGCTATCCGCTGCCGCAGAACGACACCTCCACAAACTCCGCCACTGTCGAGCCCGCCCCATCCAGCATCCGCATCTACGCGGGATCGAAACCGTACACGGACTCCAGCGGCAACGTCTGGTCACCCGATGCCTCCGCCACCAATGTCACGGTCAGCGGAGGCACCACCACCACGCCTATGCCGCTCGCCGCCATCATCGGTTCCAGCGACGCCGCGCTCTATCAATCCGAACGCTACGGCAACAGCTTCAGTTACACCTTCAACAACCTCGTCAACGGCTACTACTCGCTCAAGCTCAGGTTCGCGGAAATCTTTTACACCAACAACAGCACCAACAAGGGTGTCCGCGTCTTCAACGTCTCCATCAATGGGGAACAGGTACTTACCAACTTCGATATCGCCTCCGACGCGGGAGGCGCCGACTATCCGGACGACTCTACCTTCTACGGCATCGCTCCCAACTCCGCGCAGCAGATCGTCGTTCAGTTCACCGGGACCAGCATCGGCTCCGACCAGAACGCCAAGATCGATGCCGCCGAGCTCGATCCGCAATGGACCGGCGCTTCCACTTTAGGTTCCGGCAATGAAAGTGATACCGCCAGCTTCTTCGATCAGCTTGCGCAGCTGGCATATCAGGGATACGCCACCCTCGGCTACTCGCTGGGCCGCCTTCGTATCGATAACAATGAAA
>JBOGMA010000254.1:0-2711 GCA_050746465.1 Acidobacteriaceae bacterium | reverse complement strand
TAAAACGTGAACGAGAGTCCGCCCTCGACGGCGCGCGAGGCCTGCGCAAAATAAAGCACGCTGCCGTCTTTGGAAACAAATGGCCGATAGCCTTCCGCCAGCAGATTCCGAACATCCACCAGCGCCTCCATCCCATTCGGCACATAACGGCAATGGACCGGCTGCCTCACAAAGAAGCTCAGGTACGGGTCAGGAAGGTTCTTGCTGAAGGGATCAATCGCGGTTACGGATCCCGGCTGCTGCCAACGATAGGATGCCCGCCACGCCGTTCCCGCATGGTGCAGCTTGCCGCCGACGGCAGCCGCATACATACCCGTATGGTGAGGCCGCAGGCTCGCGAGGCCCTCAGCCAGAGTCACGGGAGACGACGGCACGTCCATCTGCAGCGCGTTGCCCATTCCACCGCTGAGCCTCAGCCACATATCGCGCGGCATCATGTCCCGAAGATCCGCCACGAATCCCGCACCCGCATAATCCTGTCCCGCCACTTCAATGGTGTCGGTTGAGGGGTCGTAAAGAACGTTGCCGTCCTTCCAGTCCGCCGCCGAGATTTCCCCGCCGCCGTTGACTATCGGGTTCTCCACGTGATCATGGAATACCGTGACCCGCATGCGCAGCGAGCCGGAAGACTGCGCGTATGAAAACTCCTGGTGCAGCCCCTGTTCCATCAGGAGTCGCCCATCGCGCTCTCCAATTTTCGGGGTCAGCGTGTTGGCGCGATCCAGCGTGTCTGCTTCCTGCAAGCCCGGTGCAGTCGCTACGCGATAGGTAAACGTCCCATCGCCCGCCCGCACATGCACCGCCGCAAATGGATGATTCGCAAACTGCGTGCCGGCCATGTGAACTATTTCCGTCTCGCCGCCCGCTTCCAGCCCGATCGCCGGAGTCAGTTCCAGGCTCTCGGCCGTGCGGAAGACCATCGCCTGCATCCCGCGCAGGTTAGGGCCGCCGGCAATTTCGGGACGGTCCACAAATGCCGCCACCGTGCGAATCGTTCTGCCCAGTCCGAGTTGCTGCTCGTATCCGACGACGGTGTTCAGAGCAGTATCTTCCGAGTGGCTCAAGTCTGCCCTTAAGATGAGTTGCCGCGTTCCGTCATTCAGGCGCTGCAGCTCAAAATCGTGATGGATGCCGCCTTCTCCAAAGCCGCTTTCCCCTCCGCGAACCGTAATCCTTGCCTTAAGTGCGCTATTCTGGCCGTCGCCTTCGGATACCACCACCAGCGGCCCATCCTGCAGCATCCGCAGCAGCGGCTTGTTGGCGGAGAGACGCAGCGTCCACTCCCAGTCGTCGCGCGGCTCATTCACCTGGCGCGACTGCGCGGGCAGCCAGCGAAACGCCTGATACAGCGTATCCAGCGTTAGATTGACCACCATTTTTGAGTTGGCGGCCACTTGCAGATTTTCGCGAAGAGTTGGAAGAAACAGCGATGCCGACGCCTTCACCCCGTAAACGCCGGGCAGTACGCCGGAGAGCGAATAGCGCCCATGATCGTCCGTAAAGGTTTCAGCGATGACCGAGAGGTCCGGCTTTAGAAGTTGAACCAGCGCGCCAATGCGGGGCGCTCCAGACACATCGCGCACAACTCCGCTCACCGCCCCCCGCGTTGCCGCACAGGCGGGGAGTGTCATTGCTGCCAGAAACAGCACAAGAGCTGGGGCGACTATGGTAAAGCGTCGATTCACTGATTCATCAAATTGCTGCCTGGCCTTTTGCTCCGATCCATTTCAACCAGAATCCAAATGGATAGTGCGGCTCTCCGGCCGCTCACCCAGGAACTTACCTGTAACACTCTATTCAACCGTAAATGGGGCCGATTGCGCAATCTCCTGTTTCGAAATACTGTCGTCCACCATGATCTTGACCTGGTACTTACCCGGCTGGAGACTGGCCAGCGGAACGCTCTTCTCAATCGTAAGCTGGTCCATATTTGCCCCCAGCGTGTGCGAATTCTCCGACGTGTCCAGCAGCATCTTATGCGTGCTGGAGTCAATAATCTCGTAGGTAATCTTGGCGTCGTTCTGCTTGTTCTTCTGGTTGATTCCAAGGTTGTAGACCTGCATCCAGAAGTTCAGATTCTGGTTGCGATGGAACACCGCCGGGGCTGTTGCATTCGCAGATACCCTCGGCCGAATATAGGTGCTCCCGATGATAAAGCTGCCCGTACCAATCTGCTTCGAGGGGACCCGCTCCATCTTGTCGGCAAGAATCAGCGAGGACGCCGAAAGCTGGTCGTCGTTATACCGGGGCACATTAATCCCCTGCGCGTACACGCCAACGTGGTCCGGATTGTTGACATCCTTGATGGCGATATCCAGGCGATAACGGCCGGGCCGCAGAGGCAGCGCCTTCCAGTACAGATCCTCATTATTCAGGGTCTTCGGCAGCAATTCCGTAGGCTGCTCCACCGCCACCGTATCTTCAAACGTCTGCACCACGCGGTCGGTAATCGTGGAGACGCGGCCAAAGATGTTCACCACGCCTTTCGAAACTCCATCCTTGCCCTTGAATGTGACGTTACGATTCTTGATCTCGATTGTGATCGGCACCAGGACCGTATCGTCCGTCACCTTCACGAAATCGGTCCGGACATCAAAGGGAAAGATCGGCCCGGTCAGCAGCTTATGGTTTGAAACAAACGCCTCCAGGTCCTTGAACTTGATGACCGGAGGAGCCTGCAGTTTCGCGTAGGTCTCCAGCCGGTCAAATTC
>JBOGMA010000253.1:0-5904 GCA_050746465.1 Acidobacteriaceae bacterium | reverse complement strand
CGAGAGCGTGCTGAATGCTTTCGCGGAGCGCGCCGGTGACGGTGAGCATGAGTTCGTCGCCGAGCGAGCGGCGAATGGCGTTGCCGCCGAGGGGAAGGGGCAGGCCGGTTTCGTCGCGCCACCATTGTCCGAGATCAAGGACCTTGTGCAGGCCGCTGTGCGAGTAGGTGAGCTGGCCTTCGTGAATGATGAGTCCCGCGTCGAAGTTGCCGGCCAGCACTTCGGGAATGATGCGGTCGAAGGGGACCACGGCGGTTTCGATTTCCGGCGCGAAGAGCTTGAGTGTGAGGTAAGCGGTGGTGAGGGTTCCAGGAACCGCGATGCGAACCTTCTTGATTTCATCGAGCGTGAAGGGGCGGCTGGCCACGATCATGGGGCCATAGCCTTCGCCGACGGAGCCTCCACAGGCCATCAGGGCGTAGTTGTCCTGAATGTAGGGATAGGCGTGAAAGGAGATAGCGGTGACATCGTAATAGGCTTCGTTGATGGCTTTCTGGTTCAGGGTTTCGATGTCGGTAAGGGTGTGTGAGAACTTAAGGCCGGGGCGGCGGACCTTGTTGGTCGCCATACCGTAGAACATGAAGGCGTCGTCAGAGTCCGGGCTGTGGGCGATGAGGATTTCGCGCGCGGACGCGGTGTTGGGTACAGATTCTGCGGATACGGAAGAAGAAGTGCTCACGGCTGGTTTGGTCCTTTCAACTAATCGCGGTGGCCGGACGATCTCGGCAGGGAAGGTTGTAATGATACAGCGAAACCTGGTTCGTCTGCTTAAAGTGCGGCCTGGGCTTTGCGGCGGATGAGATGACGGGAGACACCGGTAGCGATGGCCGCGGCGAGGACGACCTTGAGGGCGTCGCCGGCGACGAACGGCCATACGGCGAGGTCAAACGCGACTCGTATCGACTGGTGTGTGAGAAGCGCGAGCCATGCGGCTCCGCCGAGGAAATAGATGACGCTGCCGGTGGCAGCAGAGAGAGCGGCGAAGGTGAAGGACGAGGGCAGGCTGCGGCGCAGTTTGCTGACGAGGAAGGCGGCGAAGGGATAGGCGAGGAGGAAACCGCCGTCCGGGCCGAGGAGATGCGCGATGCCGAGCGGGCCCTCTGGAGTAAAGACGGGCAGGCCGGCAGCGCCTTCAGCGAGATAGGCTACCAACGTTGCGAAGGCCACGGCGGGATCGAGCATGAGGGCGAGCAGCAGAACCGCGAACGGCTGGAGCGTGAAGGGAACGGGAGTGAAGAAGAGCGGAATTGAAATGTGGGCGGAGGCGGCGAGCAGGGCGCTTCCGGCGAGCACGGCAATGACTGCCCGTTTTGTGCGCGAAGCGGGCAAGAAAGAGAGAGTTGGGTGAGAAGCGGCTATGGGGGGCTGGAATGGGGTCCTGCTTTGCGTGTTGGCCATAACTGCTATCTCCTCCGGGACCTGCTCTTAGTGATTTCGATTCGATGAGTCGTTCTGCGGCGCTCCTTGTAGCGGGAGGGAGTCGCCTGACTGAGTGCGATGCTTGTGGATGTGCCGCCGGAACGCCATCAGTGTGAAGATAAGCGCGGCGATGCACAGCACGAAGACCGCAAACAATACGCGCATGCAGCCTCAAGAATAACAAAGTAGTTCGCAGGCACGCTATTTATCGCACGCTGGCGAATTGTGTGCTTTTGCAGATGTGCGGATCGGCGAAGGTGATGAAGGACGTGTCCGGCAGCGACTTCACCGTGAACGTATTGCCGAAGTCCATATAGGGCGTTTCGCCATTGGAGCCGATGCGGGTCCATCCGGTGCTGAACATCAGGTTAGGATCGCCGGTGCGGGCGAAGTGCACCCACATGGTCATCATTTTGTCGGACAGGCGGTGGTCGGCCATTTTGTAGTCGACGCCGGGTCGATGCGTGTGCCCGAAGACGTAGGGCAGTTCGGAGCTGTGGAAGGCTCCCATGCCTGTTTTTTCTCCGGTGGGACTGACGTAAGTAAAGCGGTAGAGAAATCCGTGGGTGTCGCGAGCAAAGAGAAAGACGCTGTGGAGGAAAATGGCGTCGGTGATGAGGCGGTCGGCGGCGGCATGGGCGTCGGCGGGAGTTTTGGGGCCGTACTCGGCGAGAACGGTCTTGCCGCAAGGGGCAAACCATTGGTTGACCCAGGCGGTGAAGCTGGCGGTGCTGGTGGGGTCGTAGTGCTGGAGGAAGAGATTGCCTTCGTTGGCGTTGGTTCCGGCCATGGTGGGGATATGGAGGAAGCGATTTTCAGAGTAGAGTTTTGCGGGCTGATCGGGGATGACATATCCGTCGACAAACGGCGCCCAGGGGAGTTGGACGGAGTTGGGATTATCCAGCGTGTTCTCGGGTCGCAGGCGGGTGTGTCCGGTGCCTCCGGGGCCGAGGAGCTTTTCGGCAGCGGCGTTGGCGCGGGTCATCAGTTCGGCGGCGGGCAGTTTTTCGAGATCGGAGATGTGCGGCGCGACGGCGAGGCCGATGGTTTCCATGCTGGTGATTCCGTCGTAGTCCCTGGTCAGTTCGGGCGTTGCGTTGAAGAGGAGGCTGGGGCTTTCGAGGATGGCACGGTCGAAGAGTCCGGCGGCAAGCGGCGAGATCATGAGGTAGCCAATGCTGGTGCCTCCGGCGGATTCTCCAAAGACGGTGACGTTGTGGGGATTGCCTCCGAAAGCGGCGATGTTCTGGCGTACCCAGCGGAGGGCAACCATTTGATCGAGGAGGCCGTAGTTGCCGGAAGCGTGGTGCAGCGAGGCGGCGGTGAGGTCGGGATGAGCGAGGAATCCGAAAACGCCGAGGCGGTAGTTCAGGGTGACGACGACGGCTCCGTGAGAGGCGAGAGCGGCGCCGTCGAAGGCGCCTGAACCCAGGGTGAAGGCTCCGCCATGAATGTAGACGAGGACGGGCGCGGGCTCGGCGGGGTGAAGGTTGGAGGTCCAGATGTTGAGGGTGAGGCAGTCCTCGCTCATGGCGGACGCGGGAAGCTGGCGCGAGGGCGTCTGCATACAGGCCGGGCCGAAGTGGGTGGCGTCGCGTACGCCCTGCCAGCCGGGGGGCGGTTGCGGAGCATGCCAGCGGAGCGGGCCGATGGGCGGGGCAGCGTAGGGAATGCCTTTGAAGGAGTCGGGTCCGAGTGTGGTGACTTCTCCGGAGAGTTCGCCCTGAGCGATGCGGACGTGTGGGGCGGCGAGTTGTGCGGGAAGGCTGGCTGGTGCGAGGAGGAGCAGCACGGTGAGCGGCAGAACGGTTCGCATACGCGCTCCCATGGTAAACCGCGCGGCTGATAGAGTAGCGTTCAGGATTATGTTTGCGAAGGCGCAGAGGATACATTTCATCGGGATTGGCGGGATCGGCATGAGCGGGATTGCCGAGATTCTGCTGAATCTTGGCAATACGGTCAGTGGCTCGGATTTGCGGCGGACCGCCATGACGGAACGGCTAGTGTCGCTGGGGGCCACGGTTTTTGAGGGGCATGCCGCGGCCAACGTGATTGGCGCGGACGTGGTGGTGATGAGCTCGGCGGTGAATGAGCGGAATTCCGAAGTGATGGAAGCGCGGCGGCGCAAGATTCCGGTGATTCAGCGGGCGGAGATGCTGGCTGAGCTGATGCGGCTGAAGTACGGAATCGCCGTGGCGGGGATGCACGGGAAGACGACGACAACTTCGATGATTGCGTCAGTGCTGGCGGCGGGCGGGCTTGATCCGACGGTGGTGGTGGGCGGTCGCGTGGCGACGATGGGATCGAACGCGCGGCTGGGCAAGTCGGAATATCTGGTGGCGGAGGCGGACGAGAGTGATCGGTCGTTTCTGAAGCTGTCGCCGATTCTGTCCGTGGTGACGAATCTGGATCGCGAGCACATGGATTGCTATCGCGATATGGCCGATGTGGAGAGCGCGTTTTTGGATTTTATGGACCGCGTCCCGTTTTATGGAGCGTGCGTGGCATGTTGCGACGATGCGCTGCTTTCGGGGATTCTGCCGCGGGTTCGGCGAAGGGTATTTACCTACGGCATGAGCGCGCGGGCGGATTTTGTGCTGCGGATGCTTCCGGCTGCGGGCGAGGTGCGGTCGCGATTTGAGGTTGCGTTCGACGGTGAGGTGCTGGGACCGTTTGAGCTGCATGTTCCGGGGCACCACAATGTTTTGAATGCGACGGCGGCGGTGGCGATTGCGACTCGGCTGGAGATGAAGCCGAAGGCGATTGCGGCGGGGTTGAGTCATTTTCGCGGGGTGGATCGGCGATTTGACGTGAAGGGCTGCGTGCGCGGCGTGACGGTGGTGGATGATTACGGGCATCATCCGACGGAGATTCGCGCGACGCTGCGAGCGGCGAAGGAATGCGGGTACAAGAAGATCCACATGATTTTTCAGCCGCATCGTTATACGCGGACCAGGGATCTGATGGGAGAATTCGCGACTGCTTTTGCGGATGCGAGCAAAGTGGAGATTCTGGATATTTACGCGGCGAGCGAGGAGCCGATTGAGGGAATTTCGGCGGAGGCTCTGGTAAAAGCGGTCAACTCGGATGGGGCTTCGGGCCTTGCGGAGTATGCGTCTTCGGCAGAAGAAGCCGTGGAGCGCGTGGTCGGGCGGGCCGAAGAGGGGGATGTAATTCTGACGCAGGGCGCGGGGAGTGTTTCGGGGATTGCGCCGGTGGTGCTGGAAAAGCTGAAGGGCGGGTAGCTAATGTCCGGGCAGCTAAGGAGCGGAAGCTAAATGGCGGGTAGCGGAATCTGGAACGGAGCAATGGTCACAACATTAGGAGTGATCGGCTGGGGAGCGTTGGCTTTGGCTCACGCCCAAAGTGCTGCACCCCTGCAAGAAGCAAACACCAAAATTCAGGTTCATGTGATCGACGGTCGCACTGGAACCCCGATCTCTAACGAACGTATTTTGATCTTTGCTACCAATGATTCTAAAAATCCCAAGGTCAGATTGATCAACCGGAGTACGGATACTCGCGGCATTGCTGCTATTCGTACTGACTTCCGATTCCTCCAGGTATTTGTTGACTGGCATGTCCTCTGTTTTAAGGATCCGAACCAGCTTGAATACGCAACATCCGAGGTGGTCCGTAAGGGAGTGATATCTCCGGATACATGCGGGAAAGTTAAAGTAAATCTGCAGCCGGGAGAGCTATACGTTTTTGCAAGGCCGAGACATTGGTGGGAACCTACCAGCGGGTTCAATCCGTTTGACCCGAAGAATAGGAACAGAGACGTGCTTTTAATTGCACTCGCTCCTTAGAGAGCAAATCGTGTTCAATACTCCACACGATCTAAAAATAAGCCCCTGGCCGGGGCGGTTGGGCCGGCGGCGGTGCGGGATTTCTGTTGCAGGATGCTTGCGATGCCTTCGGACGCGATGTGGCCTCGGCCCACGTCCAGGAAGGTTCCGACAAGATTGCGGACCATGTGGTGGAGGAAGCCGTTGCCTCGGACGCGGTAGATCAGCATGTCGTCTTCTTCAGTCCATTCGGAGGAAAGGATGGTGCGGATATTGTTGATTGGGTGGTCGGGTTCGGATGGGCGGGCGGTGAGGTCGGGATCGGTGGCTGCGAAGGATGTGAAGTCGTGTTCGCCCAGGACGAGGGCGGCGGCGCGGCGCATTTTTTCCACATCCAGCGGCCAGTGGAGCGCGTAGACATAGCGTGCGGTCCAGGGTGGGCAGATTTCCCCTCGATAGATGCGGTATTCGTAGGTCTTGCTGCGGACGCTGTGGCGGGCGTGGAATTCGGGCGGGGCGTGCTCGGCGACTAGGATGCGAATGGCCGGTGGGAGAGTTCGGTTCAAAGCACGGTGGAGATTTTGCGGCGGGATGGGCGCGGCGAGTTCGCAGGAGGCGACCTGGGCACGGGCGTGGACTCCGGCGTCAGTGCGTCCGCTACCCTGGGGGAGAACGCGTTCGCCGGTGATGCGCTCGA
>JBOGMA010000252.1:0-2844 GCA_050746465.1 Acidobacteriaceae bacterium | reverse complement strand
CGGTGGAGATTTTGCGGCGGGATGGGCGCGGCGAGTTCGCAGGAGGCGACCTGGGCACGGGCGTGGACTCCGGCGTCAGTGCGTCCGCTACCCTGGGGGAGAACGCGTTCGCCGGTGATGCGCTCGATGGCGTCGGCCAGCTCGCCCTGGATGGTTGCGTGGCCGGGCTGGACTTGCCAGCCGTGGAAATCGGTGCCGTCGTAGGCGAGGGTGAGCTTCCAAATCATACGCGCTGGAGGAATTTTCTCAGATTTTTGAAGAAGTTCTGGGTCTTTTGGCAGGGCTGAATCATCAGAATGCCTACGATATACTCAAGCTTTCCTGCCGTTGCGGCTTTTGGGTAAGCCAGGGAACGAAGCTGGAGCGAATCGCGTATAGAAAAATGCGGCAAACCCTCCGGCTGAGGGTATCCCTGTCCGGACGAAGTCACTTGGGAACAATGTAGAAGAGGGGCGCGGACTCGAAGCGTGCGCTCGAACTGTGGAGAGGTGGCATGAAACTTTTTGAGGAGCGCCGGCGGGCGCGTAGCGTGAATCCGGCTGAGGGTTCGAGCCTGTTACAGAAGTTGAAGGTGGGGGTGATGATCGGCTGCACTCTGGCGGGCACGATGCCGGGGTACGGGCAGTCTGCGACGCCACAAGGGCAGGCGAATAACGCCGGGCAGGCCGGCACGGCGGGTCTTCCGCAGGAGCCGACACCGAATTTTACGCAGCCGCTCTACATGCGGCCCGGGACGTACGATTACAGCAAGCCCCGCAATTATTGGCCGAATCCGTTTGCGCCGTACATGGCGATCAACGCGCCGGAGGCGAATTTCCTCAATTCTCCCAAGCTGAAAACACTTTTGAGAGACGGCAAGATATACCTGAGCCTGAGTGACGCGATTGTTCTGGCGTTGCAGAACAACTACGACATTGCGATTCAGCGCTACAACCTGAACATTGCCGATACCGATATTCTGCGTGCCAAGGCGGGAGATACGCTGTTTGGCGTGAACAGCGGCCTGGTGACGGGAACGCTGGGCGGCGCCGGGACTACGGTCGCTGGTGGCGGCGGGCCGGGTGGAACCAGTGTGGCTTCCGGAGGTGCGGGCGCGGGGGCGAACGGACTGGCGCTGACGACCAATGGCGGTGGTCCACTTCCGGAGAAGTTGGATCCCGTGCTGGCGGGACAGGTGCAGTTGCAAAGGGCGACGACGGCGGAGCAGAACATCCTGTTTTACCCGGGCGGATCGCTGACCCAGAATACAAACACCTACAACTTCACCTACAACCAGGGATTTCTTACCGGGACTCAACTGCAGGTGGGTTTTGACAACAACTACACCACGTCAAACAGCTTTTTTAACTCCTACAGCCCGTCCTATACCACGACGTTTAACGTGCAACTGACGCAGCATCTGCTGCAGGGGTTTGGGTGGGGCATTAATGGCCGGTTTATCGTGCAGGCAAAGAACAACCGCCGGATCGCCGACTCGGCGTTTCGTCAGCAACTGCTCTACACGATCAACCAGGTAGAGAATATCTACTGGGGACTGGTGAGCGCCTACGAGGATTTGCAGTCGAAGCAGCACGCGGTGGACCAATCGTCGGCGTTGCTGAAGGACAATGAAAAGCAGTTGCAGATCGGCACGCTGGCTCCGTTGGATGTAGTGAGCGCGCGCAGTGGACTCGAGACGGACAAGCAGGCGTTGATCGCCTCGCAGAGCAACCTTGAGTACCAGCAGTTGCTGATGAAGCAGGCAATTACGCGCAGTCTGGAGGATCCGGCGATTGCCAATGCTCCGGTGATTCCGACTGACCGCGTGAGCCTGGCGGAGACACCTGAGGAGCACGAATCAATCGACGGGCTTGTGCGGCAGGCGGACGCCAACAGCCCCACCATTGAGCAGGCAACCATTAATCTGAAGAATGACCAGATCACTCTGAAGGGCGTGAAGAACGGGATGCTGCCGACGCTGGACGTGACGGCGTTCTATGGCGCATCGGGATTGGGCGGCATGCAGAGCCCAACGTGCGCGGATTTTCAAACCGGCGGGCCATGCCCCAAGACCGGACCAGGCAGCTACCCTCCCGTAACCTACGGAACCGCAGTTTCCAATTTGTTCAACAGCAGCAGCCCCAATAAGGGGATTGGCTTCAATCTCAGCATCCCGATCCGCAACCGCACGGCGCAGGCCGAGCAGGCGCGGTCGGTGCTGGAATATCGCCAGGCGCAGATGCGTTTGCAGCAGCTTTATGTGCAGACGCGGATGCAGGTGATCAATGCGCAGTATGCGCTGACGAATGACCGTGCGGCGGTGCAGTCGGCGACGGTCACGCGGAACTACGACCAGCAGAGCCTGAAGGCGGAAATTACGAAACTTCGTTTGGGCGCATCGACCACGGCGAATGTTCTGGCGCAGCAGCGGACGCTGGCGATTGCGGACAGCACGTTGATTTCGGCAACGGCAAAATACGCGATTGACCGGGCGGCGCTGGCGCAGATTTTGGCGAGCACGCTGGATCGCTACAATATTTCGATTGTGGACGCGGTGAATGGCAGGGTGGCGAGTGAACCGACGATTCCGGGGATTGAGCCGGCAAAGTTGGGGAAGGAAGTCACGGTTCCGAACCAGCAGCAAAACCTGGAGCGGCAGGAGCAACAGAAGCAGACTCCGCAGCCGAAATAGTCGAATTGAGTGTGTCAAAGCCCCGGCCATCGCAGCCGGGGCTTTGTTTTCGCGGGTTTGCGCTCTGTGGATGCGAAGCCGCTCCAATCCTGATAAAATCAGTTGAATCCACCTATTGGAGCAGCGATGCAGGCGATCCTTGCGCTCGAAGACGGGCGCATCTTCCGGGGTGA